>NZ_JAQVGQ010000060.1 GCF_028696615.1 Immundisolibacter sp.
CTTTGCCTGTCCCGATCTCGACACCGCCATGCTGGACGAGCGCGCCGACCGTTGGTTGCCGGTGGACCAGTACGTGGGCGGCATCGAGCACGCCATCCTGCACCTGCTGTACGCAC
The DNA here is from genome assembly GCF_028696615.1 of Immundisolibacter sp. Taxonomy (GTDB): domain Bacteria; phylum Pseudomonadota; class Gammaproteobacteria; order Immundisolibacterales; family Immundisolibacteraceae; genus Immundisolibacter. The sequence goes on from NZ_JAQVGQ010000060.1 coordinate 117, forward strand.
GCTTTTTCACCAAGCTGATGCGCGACGAGGGCCTGATTTCGGTCGGTGAGCCGTTCACGCGCCTGCTCACGCAGGGCATGGTGCTCAAGGACGGCGCCAAGATGTCCAAGTCCAAGGGCAACACGGTGGACCCGCAGGCGCTGATCGACCGCTACGGCGCCGACACGGCGCGGCTGTTCATCATTTTTGCGGCGCCGCCGGAGCAGGCGCTCGAATGGTCCGACGAGGGCGTGGCCGGCGCCAACCGCTTCCTGAAACGCCTGTGGAGTTTCGCGACCGACTTCGCCGCCTGGCGCGACGGCGCCGCGGTGGCCGATCTGGCGGCGCTGGACGAGGCCCAGCGCGCCGCCCGGCGCGAGATCCACGCCCGCCTGCAGCAGGCCAGTTACGACTTCGGCAAGCATCAGTTCAACACCGTGGTGTCGGCCGGCATGAAAATGCTGAACGAGCTGTCGCGCCTGCCGCAGCCGGCGGCCGCCGCTGGCGCCGGCTATCGGGCGGTGGTGGACGAGGGGCTGTCGATTCTGCTGCGCCTGCTGTCGCCCATCGTGCCGCACATCACGCACGGCCTGTGGCAGGCGCTCGGTTACCCTGGCGAGCTCCTGCGCGCGCCGTGGCCGCAAGTGGACCAGGCGGCACTGGCGACCGACGAGGTCACGCTCGCCGTGCAGGTGTGCGGCAAACTGCGCGGCAGCATCCGCGTGCCGGCCGGGGCCGACGAGGCCACCATCCGCGCCGCGGCGCTGGCCGAGCCCAACGTGCTGCGCTTCGTGGGCGACGCGCCGGTGCGCAAGCTGGTCGTGGTGCCGGGCAAGCTGGTCAACATCGTGGTTTGAAGGAAACGCCGAATTTATGCAGCGTTTCCGTCCGGGGCAGGATGCCCCGGCATGAATCAGCGCCGTACGGCGTTGATTCATGGAGCGCGGCGCGGGCGTGCACCGCGCGGCGCGAGCTGACAAATTCCAGGGATGGAATGTGTCAGCATGTCCCTGACGGTCCGGAGAATCCCGCGTGAACCGACTCTTTCGCCGCTTCCTGCCCTGGCCGGCGCTGGCCGTGCTGCTGCTCGCCGGCTGCGGCTTTCATGCCCGCGGCAACTACCGCCTGCCGGACACGCTGGGCACGGTGTTCATCGAGGTGCCGGGCTACGACTACGACCTGCGTCACCGCCTGCAAACGGCGCTCGGCAGTCGCGGCGTGCGCCTGGTGGAGGACGCCACCGCTGCCGATGCGGTGCTGCGCATCACCGACCCGCGGTTCGCCAGCCGGGTGCTGACGGTGGGCTCCGATGGCCGCGTGCGCGAGAACGAGCTGCGCTACACGCTCGGCTTCGAGCTGCGCCGGCGCGACGGCACGCTGCTGGTGGCGCCGCAGTCGCTCGAGCTGTTGCGCGACGTCACCTATGACGAAAACAACGTGCTCGGCAGTCAGAGCGAACAGAGCGCCGGCCGGCTCGAGCTGCAGGATCAGGCGGTGCAGCAGATCATGCGGCGGCTGACCGCGCGCCTGAGTTGAGGCGGTCGTGGCGCTGAAGCCGGAGCAGCTGGCCGCGGCGCTCGCCCGCGGGCTGGCGCCGGCCTATCTGCTGGCCGGCGAGGAGCCGTTGCTGGTGGCCGATGCCGCCGACGCCGTGCGCCGGGCGGCGCGCGGGGCCGGTTTCGGCGAGCGGGTGGTGTATGAGGTCGAGCGTGGCTTCGACTGGCGCCTGCTGGCGGGTGAGGCCGCCAGCCTGTCGCTGTTCGCGCAGCGACGCCTGATCGAGCTGCGCCTTGGCAGCGGCAAGCTCGCCGACGAGGGCGCCGCCGCGCTGGTCGATTTCCTGGCCGCGCCGCCGCCGGACGTGCTGCTGCTGCTGACCGCCGAGGTGCTCGACAAGCGCGCTCGGTCGAGCGCCTGGTATGCCGCTTGCGAGCGCGCCGGCGTGGTGGTGTACGCCTGGCCGCTGGAGGCCGCCGCCCTGCCGCGCTGGCTGATGGCCCGCGCGCGCGGTCTGGGTCTCACGCTGGACGAATCGGCTGCCGCGCTGCTGGCCGACCTCACCGAAGGCAACCTGCTGGCGGCGGCGCAGGAGCTCGACAAGCTGGCCCTGTTGGCGCCGCCCGGTGGCGCGCTCGACCGCGCCGGCGTGCTGGAGGCGGTCGGCGACAGCGCGCGCTATGCGGCGCGCGATCTGGCCGACGCCGCGCTGGACGGTGACGTGCGGCGCCTGACGCGGGCGCTCGCGCACCTGCAGGACGCCGGCGAAACCCCCATCCTGGCGCTGTGGCAGCTGACGCAGGACCTGCAGCGGCTGATCGACGGCAACGCCTTCGGTCAGCCGCCGCAGCGGCGCGAGCTGCTCGAGCGCGCCCGCCGCCGGCGCCCGGCGGCGTTCTGGCAGGCCCTGCTGGCGCAGGCGGCGTTGGTCGATCGCGCCAACAAGGGCGTCGGCAGCGGCATCGATCCTTGGCAGGCGCTGACCGCGCTGGCGCGACGCATGGCGCAGCCGACAAGCACAACCCGGAGCTGATGTTGGAACTCGAAACCTATATCGAACGACTCGGGCAGCGCGCCCGCGCCGCGGCGCGCGAGCTGGCGCGGGCCAGTACCGCCGCCAAGAACGCCGCCCTGCTGGCCATGGCCGATGCCATCGAGTCCTCGCAGGCGACGCTGCTGGTCGAAAACGAGAACGACCTGGCTGCCGGCCGCCTGGCCGGTCTCGACGCGGCGCTGCTGGACCGGCTGACGCTGACCGCGCCGCGCATCGCCGCCATGGCCGATGGCCTGCGCCAGATCGCCGCCCTGCCGGACCCGGTGGGTGCGGTGGATGACCTGCGCACGCGCCCGACCGGCATCCGTGTCGGGCGCATGCGGGTGCCACTCGGCGTGGTCGGCATCATTTACGAGTCGCGGCCCAACGTGACCGCGGACGCCGCCGGGCTGTGCCTTAAATCCGGCAACGCCTGCATCCTGCGCGGCGGCTCGGAGGCGCTGCACAGCAATCTGGCGATCGCCGCCTGCATCGGCAGTGGCCTCGAAGCCGCAGGTCTGCCGGCCGCCGCCGTGCAGGTGCTCGAGCGCACCGACCGCGCCGCGGTGGGTCTGCTGGCGGGGCTGGCCGAGTATGTCGACATCATCGTGCCGCGCGGCGGCAAGGGTCTCATCGAGGCGGTGATGCGCGACGCCCGTGTGCCGGTCCTGAAGCACCTGGATGGCGTGTGCCATGTCTACATCGACGACGGCGCCGACCCGGACATGGCCCGGCGCATCGTGCTGAACGCCAAGACCCACCGCTACGGCGTGTGCAACGCCATGGAAACATTGCTGGTGGCGGCCGGCGAGGCGGCGCTGCTGCCGCAGATCGCCGCCGATCTGCGCGAAAAAGGCGTCGAGCTGCGCGGTTGCGAGCGCGCCCGGGCGCTGGTGCCAGACATGCTGCCGGCAGGCGAGGACGACTGGTACGCCGAGTACCTGGCGCCGATCCTGGCCGTGCGCGTGGTGGACGGTCTGGATGCGGCCATCGAGCACATCGCCCGCTACGGCTCGGCGCACACCGACGCCATCGTCACGCGCGATGTGGCGCGCGCCGACCGTTTCCTGCGCGAGGTGGACTCGAGTTCGGTGATGGTGAACGCCTCCACGCGCTTTGCCGATGGCTTCGAGTATGGCCTCGGCGCCGAGATCGGCATCAGCACCGACAAGCTGCACGCCCGCGGACCGGTGGGCCTCGAGGGCCTGACCAGCCAGAAGTGGGTGGTGCTCGGCAACGGCGAGGTGCGCGTCTGACGCCGCGCCTGCGCCGTCCCGCCGGGCGGCCGATCGGCATCCTGGGCGGCACCTTCGACCCGGTGCACGTGGGGCATCTGCGCGCCGCCATCGAGATTCGCGAGGCGCTCGATCTGGCCGAAGTGCGCCTCATCCCGGCGCACGTGCCGCCGCATCGTCCGCAACCGGCGGCCAGCGCCGCGCACCGGCTGGCGATGCTGCGCCTGGCCGTGCGTGGCGTGCCCGGCCTGTCGGTGGACGACCGCGAGCTGCGCCGCGCGGGGCCGTCCTACACCGTCGACACGCTGGCCGGGCTGCGCGAGGAGCTCGGCCGCCGGCCGCTGTGTGTGCTGGTGGGCGACGATGCGTTTCGCGGCCTGCCCACCTGGCACCGCTGGCAGGCGCTGTTCGAGCTGGCGCACCTGGTGGTGATGCAGCGCCCGCCGCTGGCGGGGGTGAGCGCAAGCGTGCCGGCCGAGCTGGCGACGGTGCTGCACGCGCGGCTGGCCGACGGCCCGCAGGCGCTCGCGCTCGCCCCGGCCGGGCGCATCCTGCAGCAGGCCATCCCGCCGCTGGACGTGTCGGCCACGCGCATCCGCGCCCTGCTGCGGGCCGGGCACAGCGCGCGCTTTCTAGTGACCGACGGTTGCCTGCGGTACATTCGCGACCATCACCTCTATAAAGACTGACTCATGGCGCAAGACTTGGCCGGCCTGCAGGCCGTGGTGCTGAAGGCACTCGAAGACCTCAAAGCCGTCGACGTCGCGGTGCTCGACGTGAGCGCGCTCACCAATCTCACCTCGCGCATGGTGGTGGTCACCGGCACCTCCAACCGGCATGTGCGGGCGATTGCCGAGGCGGCCCGCGAGGCCGCCAAGGCGGCCGGCTACCCGGTGCTGGGCGTCGAGGGCGAGGCCGGCGCCGAGTGGGTGCTGGTCGACCTGGTGGACCTGGTGCTGCACGTGATGCTGCCGGCCACGCGCGCGCTGTATCGCCTGGAAGACCTGTGGTCGGCCAGGCCCGGCCAGGCCCGGCCGGGGCAGGCCGCCGACGGCGCGTGAGCCAGGTGCTGATTCTGGCGGTGGGACAGAAACCGCCGGCCTGGGTCAGCGCCGCCTGTGCCGATTACCTCGGTCGCTTCGGGCGGCGCCTGAAGGTGGAGCTGAAAGAAATCGCCCCGGCGCGGCGTACTGCCGGTGGCCTGACCGGCGCGCTGGCGCAAGAGGACGCCCGCCTGCTGGCGGCGCTGCCGGACGGCGCCTTCGTGGTGCTGCTCGACCCGCGCGGGCAGATGGTCGATTCCGAGCGCCTGGCGGACACGCTGTCCGGCTGGCTCATGCAGGGCGCGCCGCTGGCGCTGCTGATCGGCGGCGCCGACGGCTTCGGGCCGCGGGTGCAGGCGCGTGCCAAGGCGCGCTGGTCGCTGTCGGCGCTCACCTTCCCGCACATGCTGGCGCGCGTGATGGTGCTCGAACAGCTCTACCGCGCCTTCAGCCTGCTGCACAACCTGCCGTACCACCGTGAGCACTGAGGCGCGCCGCTTGCGCTGGGCCGGCGTGTTGTGGGCCGGCCTGCATTGGACGGTGACGACGGCGCTGGTGGTGGCGGCGCTGGGGCTGACGGCGCTGCGCCTGGCGCTGCCGATGCTCGATCGGCGCCCGGCCGAGGTGGCCACCCTGGCGAGCAAGGCGCTGGGTTATCGGGTCGAGTTCGCCAGCCTCGCCACCGGCATGCGCGGCGTGACGCCGCAGCTCGAGCTGCGTGAGGCGAGCCTGGTGGGCGACGACGGCAGCGTCACGCGCGTGGCTGCGTTGCGCCTGGGGTTCGACTGGACGGCGTCGCTGTGGGCGCGCTCGCCGCGCCTGTCGGAACTGGAAATCGACGGTCTGCGCCTTGCCGTGCTGCGCTTGCCGGACGGGCGTTGGCAGGTCGCCGGCATGGCGCCGGGGCAGGCCCCCGGCGGGCTCAAGTCCTGGCTGCTGGCGCAGCCGCTGGTGCGGCTTGGCGCGGCATCGATCGACATCGCCGACGCGCGCGAGCCGGCGCGTGCGCTGCTGCTCGAGCCGGCCGCCGCCACGCTGCAGCGCCGGCAGGGTCGTCACTGGCTGGATCTGCAGGTCGGCGTCGCTGGGGCGGCCAGCGGGGCGTTTCGCCTGCGCGCCGAGATTCGCGGCCTGAGCGGCGATTTTTCCGCCAGCGAGGGGCGGGCCTATGTGACGGCGCGCGAGCTGACCGGCGCCAACGTGCCGCTGGGGCGCTGGCTGTTCGGCGGTCAGCTGAACGCCGAGGCCTGGCTGTACTGGAAAGAAGGGCGCGTCGAGCGTGTGCATGGCGGCGTCGAAGGTGCGGGCCGGCTGCAGGTGGCGGGCGGCGCCGGCGTCGACTTCGATGGGCTGCGCGTGGGCGGCGTTTGGCAACGCACGGCGGACGGCTGGCAGGCGGGCCTGGATCAGCTCCGGCTCGAGGCCGGCCCGCGTGTGTGGCGGGTCGAGCAGGTCTATGCCGAGCGGCGCGGCGGGCGGCTCGCCGCGCGCGGCGGGTTGGTCGATCTCGCCGCTATGGGGCCTCTGGCCGACCTGCTGGCGGCGGCCGATCTGCCGCTTGGCGAGCGTCTTCGCGGCTTGGACCCGGCGCTGCGGGCGCGCGATTGGCGCCTCATGCAGCAGGGGGCCGACGATGACCGGCAGCTGCGCCTGGCGGCGCAGGTCGACGAGCTCGGCTGGCAGCCGGACGGGGCCGTGCCCGGACTCGACGGTCTGGCCGGTGAACTGCGCCTGAGCGAGTCGGCGGCCAGCTTCAGCCTGCAGGGCGCGCCGCACCTGCAGCTGACGGCGCCATCCGTCTATGCGCAGCCGCTGGCGCTCGACGTGGCGCGCGGCACGCTGACGGCGCAGTGGTCGGCGGCCGGCGTCCTGGCCCAGCTGGAGGGGTTTTCGGTGCGCAGCGGCAGCATCGACCTGGCCGGCCGTGGCCGGCTGTCGCTGCCAGCGCAGGGCGAGCCCGATTTGTTCATCCAGGCCACCACCGCGCAGGCACCAGCGGGCGAATTTTTTGCGCTGCTGCCGGACCGGGCGCTGGCGGCCCGCTTCATCGACTGGGGGCACGCGGCCATCCAGGCCGGCACGCTGCATGACGTGCAGGCGCTGCTGCGCGGCAATCCGCGCCGGTTTCCGTTCCGGGACCGTGAGGGACGGTTCGTGGCCAGCGCCGGCTTCAGCGACGTCGCGCTCGACTACCAGCCGGGCGCCGGCTGGCCGCAGGTGGCCGAGGGCCGTGGGCACTTCGGTCTGGACGGGTCCGAGTTCCGGCTCACGCTGGATGACGGGCGCCTGCTCGACAGCCGCGCCAGCGCGGTGCAGGTACGCATCCCGGACATCACCGCGCCCGCCAAGCGCCTGCTGCTGGACGGCGTCGCCAACGGTCCGGCACAGGACGTCGTTCGTTTCATCCAGCAGTCGCCGCTGGCCGAGCGCTTCGGTGCGCAGGTGGCGCGGCTCGGCTTCGACGGCGAGGCCAGCACGCGGGTCGGTCTCGATCTGGTGTTCACGGGACCTGTGAAATCGACGCAGGTGACCGGCCGCACCCGCCTTGACGGCAACACCCTCACCATCGCCGACACCGGGCTTGCGGTGCAGGCGTTGCGTGGCGAGGTCGGCTTCGACCGCGCCGGCCTGCGCGCGCAGGCGGTGCAGGCACGGCTGTTCGGCGGGCCGGTGGTGTTCGACCTGCGCAGCGTGCCGGGCAGGCCGCTGCGCATCGAGCCGCGCGGCCAAGCGGCTGCCGCCGAGGTGACGCGCTACCTGCACCTGCCGTGGCCGCAGCTGTTCTCGGGACCGCTGCCCTGGCAGGGCGGGGTGGACGTGGCCGGCGACGGCACGCTCGACCTCGATCTGAACCTCGAACTGGCCGACGCCGTGCGCGGCCTGCCGCCACCGCTGGATGTGTTGCAGCAGGCGCCGCTGGCGGTGCGCGCGCACTGCGACTGCGGTGCGCCGGCGCACGGCTGGGATGTGACGCTCACGGCGCAGCCGCTGACCGCGCGGCTCGACCTGGCGCCGGCCGAGGCCGGGCGGCTCACGCTGCGGCGCGGTGATCTCGCCATCGGCGTCGAAACGCGATTGCCGAGCGCCGGCTTCAACGTGCACGGGCGTCTTGCCGAGCTGGCGCTGGAGCCCTGGTTGGGCTGGTTGGCCGCACATTTCGGCGGCCCTGCCGATGGCGCCTGGCCGGCGCCGCGCGTGGACCTGTTCGCCGACCGGCTGGTGTATCTCGGTCAGACCTTCGCCGACACCCGCCTGCAGGTGGTGCGCGGCGACGGCTGGAATGTGAGCGTGGACGGCGCCGGCGTGGCCGGCACGGTGCGCGTCACCGGCTCGGGGCCGAGCCAGCGCGTGCAGCTCGATCTCGGTCGGTTGTATCTGACGCGCGATCAGGATCAGGCCGCTGCCGGACCGTCCGGCGCCGGCGGCATCGACCCGGCCGCGGTGCCGCCGCTGGCCGGGCGCATCGGCGATTTGCGCTACGCCGGCGAGGCGTTCGGTGCGCTCGATTTCAGCAGCCGGCGCGAGCCGGACGGTCTCGACTTCGATAGCCTGGACTTGCGTGGCGATTACGGGCGCATCAGCGGCCGCGGCAGCTGGCGCGGCAGCGCCGCCGCCAGCCAAACGCGCCTGGCGGCGACCGCGCAATTCGACGACTTCGGGGCATTTTTGGCCCGTTTTGGCGTGACCAACCTGGTGCGCGGCGGCCGCGGCGAGCTCACCGCCGATCTCGCCTGGCCGGGCAGCCCGGGCGCGTTCGCCTTCTCGCAGCTCAGCGGCCGTGTCAGCGGCGAGCTGCGCCGTGGCACGCTGCCGGACCTCGAGCCTGGCCTCGGACGCCTGTTCGGCATTCTCAGCATCGACAGCGTGGTGCGGCGCCTGACGCTGGATTTCCGCGACGTGTTCGGGCGCGGTTTCGCCGTCGACAGCATGCAGGGCAAGCTCGAGCTCGCGGCCGGCCAGGCGCGGCTGCAGGACCTGCGCGTGCTGGGCCCGGCGGCGCACCTGACGCTGAATGGCAGTACCCATCTCGGCGACCGCAGCCTGGACGTGCAGGTGCTGGTGGTGCCACAGGTCACCTCCAGCCTGCCGCTGGCCGGCGCCATCGCGGCGCCCGGCGTGGGCGCGGCGATTTATCTCGGGCAGAAGCTTTTCGAGGGCGCCATCGACAAGGTCACCGAGCAGCACTACCGGGTGACCGGCACCTGGGCGGAGCCGAAAATCGCCCGCCGTTGAGGCAAACGCGTCCCGGTCTCGCGGCCCGCGTCAGGCCATGGTGGCGATGGTGCTTCGAAACCGCGCCAGCGCCAGGCCGAACAGCACGCTGCCGATCGCCGCCAGCGCCAGGAACTGGGGCCACAGCAGGGAAAAACCGGCGCCGCGGTACAGGATGCCCTGCGCCAGCATCACGAAATGCGTGTTCGGCGCCGCCAGCATCAGCACCTGCACCACCTCGGGCATGCTCTCGCGCGGCGTGGTGGCGCCGGACAGCATCTGCAGCGGCAGCAGCACCAGCATCAGCAGCAGGCCGAACTGCGGCATCGAGCGGGCGATGGTGGCCAGAAAGATGCCGAGCGAGGTGGTGGCGAACAGGTGCACCGTGGTAGCCGCCACGAACAGCGCCACCGAACCGTGCAGCGGCACGCCCAGCCAGGTGTGCACCACGCCCAGCAGCGAGGCGGTGGCGGCCGCCACCACCACCAGGCCCATGGACCACACTTTGCTCAGCATGATCTCGAGCGGCGTGACCGGCATCACCAGCAGGTGCTCGATGGTGCCGTGCTCGCGCTCGCGGATCAGCGCCGCGCCGGTCAGCACGATGGAGAGCATGGTGACGTGATCGATGACCGACATGATGCTGGAGAACCAGTTCTTGCGCAGGTTCTGGTTGAAGTTCACGCGCAGCGCCAGGTCGGCCGGCGGCCGCGGCACGTCCCGGTAGCGCTGCACGAAGGCGCGGACCTCGTCGTCGACGATGGTCTGCACGTAACCGCTGCCGGTGAAGGCCTGGCTCATGCGCGTGGCGTCGACGTTGAGCTGGATGGTCGGCGAGCGGCCGGCCAGCACGTCGCGTTGGAACTCCGGCGGGATGTCGAGCGCGAAGGTGTCCAGGCCGGCGTCCATGCGGGCGTCCATTTCGGCCTGGTCGATCAGGCGCGGCGGCAGGAAGTAGGGCGGGTAGAAGGCGCTGACGATGCGCGTGGACAGCGGCGAGCGGTCTTCGTCGACGATGGCGATCGGTGCCTTGTTGAGCGTGTCCGGGATCGCCTTGGCACGGCTGTAGATGGAGAAACTGAACACGTACACGATCAGGATCAGCATCACCGGATCGCGCCACAGGCTATAGAACTCCTTGACGCCCAGGTGCCAGACGTGTGCCGCGCGCATGGCTCAGGTCTCCTGCTTTTTGAGCAGCAGCGCCGACAGGGTGATCAGGATCGGCACCGCCAGCAGCAGCGGCAGGAACGAGCCGCCCAGATCGCCAAACCCGAGCGCCTTGGTGAAGGTGCCGCGCGAAATGGTCAAGAAATGCGTGGTCGGATAAATCTCGCCGATGAGACGACCGGCGCCCTCCAGGGAGGACACCGGATCGATCATGCCGGAGAACTGGGTGGCCGGCAGCAGGGTGAGCACCGCCGCGGCGAACAGCGCGGCGATCTGGCTGTTGATGAAGGTCGAGATCAGCAGGCCGAGCGCGGTCGCACTGCCGACGTAGAGCAGGGCGCCGCACAGCAGCGCCGCGAAGCTGCCGTTGAGTGGCACGCGAAAGATGGTCAGCGCCATCACCACCAGCAGCAGGAAGCTCAGCATGGACAGCACGATGTACGGCGCCTGTTTGCCGAGCAGGAACTCGAGCGCGTTGGTCGGCGTCACGTAGAAATTGGTGATCGAGCCCAGTTCCTTCTCGCGCACCACGGCAAGTGCCGACAGCATGGCCGGGATCATCATCAGCAGCAGCGGGATCACGCCCGGCACCATGGCGACCAGGCTTTTCACGTTCGGGTTGTAGCGAAAGCGTACCTCGACCGTCGCCAGTGGCCGCACGGCGGCGCTGTGGCCGGTGTCGCGCGCCTTGGTCGCCAGCCACTGGGCGTGAATGGCCTGCACGTAGGCGCGGATGGTCTCGGCGCGGGTCGGCATGGCGCCGTCGACCCAGGCGCCGACCTGTGGCTGCCGGCCGCGCTTGAGGTCGCGGCCGAAATTGGGCGGGATCTCGATGGCCAGGCTCAGCTTGCCCGCGCGCATGCGCCGGTCGAGGTCCTCGTAATCGACGATCGGCGGCTTTTCGCTGAAATAGCGCGAGCCGGCCAGGTTCAGCGCGTAGTTCTGGCTGAGCGTGGACTGGTCGCGGTCGAGCACGGCAAAGCTGAGGTTCTCGACGTCCATGGTGATGCCGTAGCCCATCACCAGCATCAGCAGCGCGCTGCCGAGCAGGGCGAGCGTCAGGCGGATCGGGTCGCGCCGCAGCTCGAGCGCTTCGCGACGGGCATAGCTGACGCACCGCCGCGGGTCGAAGTAGCGCCGCCAGCCGGTGATAGCGGCGTCGTTGGGATCGGTCGCGGCGGGCGCCACCGCCAGCGGCGGATCGTCGGCGTCGGCCGTGTCAGCGGCGGCGTCCTCGAGGTAGGCGATGAAGGCGTCCTCGAGCGTCGGCACGCCGCGCTGCTGCGCCAGCTCGGCGGGCGCGCCGACCGCCAGCACCTTGCCGGCGTGCATCAGCGAGATGCGGTCGCAGCGCTCGGCCTCGTTCATGAAGTGCGTGGAGATGAAGATGGTCACCCCGTCGCGGCGCGACAGCTCGCCGAGTGCCTGCCAGAAACCGTCGCGCGCTACCGGGTCGACGCCCGAGGTGGGCTCGTCCAGGATCAGCATCTCGGGTTTGTGGATCATCGCCACCGCCAGCGACAGGCGCTGGCGCACACCCAGTGGCAGCGCGCCCGGCAGTTTGTCCATCACCTGCACAAGGCCGAAACGCTCGGCCATTTCCAGCACCCGCGGCGCAATGTCGGCCGCGGGCACGCCGAACAGCCGCGCGTGCAGGGTGAGGTTCTGCTCGACCGTGAGCTCGCCGTACAGCGAAAACGACTGCGACATGTAGCCGACGCGCCGGCGCGTGGCCAGGTCGTGCGGGTCGACCGCCTGCCCGAACAGCCAGGCGCGGCCCTCGGTGGGCGGCAAAAGACCGGTCAGCATCTTCATGGTGGTGGTCTTGCCGCAGCCGTTGCTGCCCAGGAAGCCGAAAATCTCGCCGCGGCGGATGCGAAAGCTCACCTTGTCGACGGCGGTGAAGTCGCCAAAGCGCATGGTGAGGTCCTTGGCCTCGATGGCGGCCTCGCCGTCGCCATCCGGCGGCAGCGGCGGAATCTGCACCGCCCGGTGGCCGCGGCGTTTCTCTTCAGGCAGCAGGGCGATGAAGGCTGCCTCCAGCGTGTCGCAGCCGGTGCGTTCCAGCAGCTGGGCCGGCGTGCCGGCGGCCAGCACGCGCCCGGCGTCCATGGCGATCAGGTGATCGAAACGCGCCGCCTCTTCCATGTAGGCGGTCGCCACCAGCACGCTCATGTTCGGCAGGTCGGCCCGGATGCGCGCGATCAGTTCCCAGAACTGGCGCCTCGACAGCGGATCGACGCCGGTGGTGGGCTCGTCCAGGATCAGCAGGTCCGGGTCGTGGATGAGCGCACAGCACAGGCCGAGCTTTTGCTTCATGCCGCCGGACAGCTTGCCGGCCGGCCGGTCGAGAAACG
>NZ_JAQVGQ010000286.1 GCF_028696615.1 Immundisolibacter sp.
TCGAGCAGGCGGTGACCTGGAAGGACGCGATCCACGAGCAGGCGAAGGAGAGCCGGGCATGACCGAACACCGCGAAATCCGCCACTTCCACCTCTTCGGCGCCATCGGCGGCGGCGCCCGCGGCTTCATGCGCGGCACCGCCCGGGTCGGCAGCCTGGTCGCCCGACCGCGCTGCATCGGCTCGGTCGACGTCGACGCCGCCGCCAACCGCGACTTCGCCCGCTTGGTCGGCATCGAGGCCACCACCCTGGACCTGTTCGACCGCGACCAGTACACCGCCTTCCACGGCCATGAACCGCCGGCCGGCTGGCGCGAGGCCACGCCGGCCGACATCCGCCGCGCCGCCGGCGGCGAGTTCCCCCACGTCGTCTTCCTCTCCGCCCCCTGCAAGGGCTTCTCCGGCCTGCTGGCCGAGGGCAAGAGCAAGACCGACAAATACCAGGCCCTCAACCGCCTCACCCTGCGCGGCGTCTGGCTGATGCTGGAGGCCTTCGCCGACGAGCTGCCCGAGCTGGTGGTGTTTGAAAACGTCCCCCGCATTGCCACCCGGGGCCGCCACCTCCTGGACCAGCTCGTCGACCTGCTGCGCGCCTACGGCTACGCCGTGGCCGAGACCACCCACGACTGCGGCGAACTCGGCGCCCTGGCCCAGAGCCGCAAGCGCTTCCTCCTGGTGGCCCGCAACGTGGCCAAGGTGCCCCCGTTCCTCTACGAGCCGGAGAAGCGCCCGCTGCAGGCCGTCGGCACCGTGCTCGGCCGCATGCCGCTGCCCGGCGACCCGGCCGGCGGGCCGATGCACCGCATCCCGAGGCTGTCGTGGAAGACCTGGGTGCGCCTGGCCTTCGTCGAGGCCGGGTCGGATTGGCGCTCGCTCAACAAGCTGGCGGTCGAGGACGGAAGACTGCGGGACTACCTGATCGTGCCGGCCATGCACAACGGCGTCCTGGGTGTGCGCGCCTGGGACGATCCGGTCGGCACCGTGGCCGGCGCATCCAGGCCTGCCAATGGCTCGTTCTCGATCGCCGACCCGCGCGTCGAGAGCAAGGGCAACGACTACGGCCAGTATGGCGTCTGTCCCTGGACCGACCCGATGGGCGCCGTCATCAACGTCAAGAGCCCGGGGCAGGGCATGTTCGCGGTCCAGGACCCGAGGCCGCCCAGCCGGCCGCTGTTCAGCAAGTATGCCGTCACCGACTGGAGCCAGCGCACCGGCACCGTGATCGCCGGCGACTGCTCCGGTGCCTACGCTGTGGCCGACCCGCGTCACCTCGGTCCGGCCAAGCACTGCAACGAGTTCCGCATCGTCCGCTGGGACGGCTCGGCCGGCGCCGTCACCAGCGCCCACGGCTCGGGCCAGTGTGTGGCTGATCCGCGATCGAGCACCGGTTTCGGCGGCAAGGGCAAGTACATCGTCACCCCGTTCGAAGGCGCAGCCAACACGGTCATCTCCGGCAGCACCACCGGCCAGGGCGCCTATGCCGTCGCCGATCCCCGCACCGGCCTCGATCGCGGCAAGGGCGACGCCTACCTCACCGGCGGCCACTACGGCGTAGTCCCCTGGTGCGACCACTGCGGTGCCGTCTCCTCGTCGGCCGGGCACGACTCCGGCCGCTGGAGCGTCGCCGACCCGCGCGGCGATCAGTTTGCCGGCGCCGGCAACATGATCATGCCAGCCGCCGACGACAAGCTGGTCGCCCGCATCCGCGCCCTGGACGGCACCTGGCACCGCCCCTTCACAACCCTGGAACTGGCCGCCCTGCAAAGCCTGGTCGACCCCGAGGAGCAGCTCGTCCTCGACGGCCTGTCCGACTCCGCCTGGCGCGAGCGTATCGGCAACGCCGTCCCCCCGGCCGCCGCCGAGGCCATCGCCAGCACCATGTACCACACCCTGCTGCTCGCCTGGTCCGGCGAGACCTTCATGCTCGGCGCCACACCGATCTGGGTCCGCAACGTGGTGGTGGCGCTTTCTGTTCAGGAGGCCAGCCATGGCTGATAAAGCACGGTGCGCCGTTCGCGGCGCGATTCTACCGGGTCGGATGTGTAGCCACGTCATGGTTGGAGGCGTGTTCTGTTGTTTCGAAGGCAAGTGCAAACACAAGCGCATCAGCTTCCGGCCGAGCAACGGCACCATCGGCGATTCGTTCATCGCCGACTGGTGCGGACGGTGCGCCCGCGACAAGGCACTGCGGGAGGGCGTCGATATCGAGGAGTGCGACGACAACGAGGTCTGCGACATCGTCAGCCGGACCATGGCCTACCGCACCGATGAGCCGGAATACCCGTCCGAGTGGATCTGCGACCAGGACGGCCGCGGAGCCTGCTGCACGGCCTTCATCCCGGCCGGCGATCCGGTACCGCCGCCTCGCTGCGAGCGCACTGGCGACATGTTCGGAGGCGCGTGACATGACCGAACTGCTCCTATTCGCCTCCGTGTTCGTCAGCGTCTTCGCCCTGGGCTTCCAGAGCCAGAACGTCAACCAGGGCCACTACAAGTCGGCTTTCCTGACCAGCCTCCTGATCGGCGCCGGCCACCTGGCGCTCTACCGGCTGATGCCGGGCGCCAGCCCCAGCGAGATCGCCGCCTTCCTCGCCGGCGGCCCATTCGGCATCGTCTCCAGCATGTACGTCCACCGCCGGACGCTCGGAAGGAGGGCTCTCCATGCCGCGCAATAACCGCCCCCGCAAGAAGTACCGCCCCCGCCCCGTGGTCAAGCCGTTCAACCAGCGCGACGCCTGGGCCATCGAGGGCGATGCCCACGCCGTGCTGCTGGCGATCGAATACGACCAGGTCGCCGAGGAGCACCTGGCCATGCTGGCCGCCCATGCCGACATCATGCGGAGGATCCATCCGACCGGTACCGCGCCCAGGGTCCAGGCCGACACCCTGATCCGCATCGTCCGCGACATCCAGTCCCGCCCCGAGATC
>NZ_JAQVGQ010000061.1 GCF_028696615.1 Immundisolibacter sp.
CCAGCATCAGCACCCGGCCGGTGGCGGCATCTTGGGCGATCGCCGGCACCAGACCGCGCTCATCCCAGCGCACGGCGTCGAGAAAATCAGCCACCCACGGCCTCCGGCTCCTGACGCACCACGATGCCGGACGCGGCCAGATGCGCCTTGGCCTCGCCGATGCTGTACTCGCCGAAATGAAAGATGCTGGCGGCCAGCACGGCATCGGCGTGGCCTTGCAGCACGCCATCGCGCAAATGATCGAGGTTGCCGACGCCGCCCGAGGCGATCACCGGCACCGTCACCGCGTCGCTCACGGCGCGCGTGAGGGCGAGATCGAAACCCTCGCGCGTGCCGTCGCGGTCCATGCTGGTCAGCAGCAGCTCACCCGCGCCGAGTTGCACCATGCGCCCGGCCCAGTCGATGACTTCGAGGCCGGTCTGCCGTCGCCCGCCGTGGGTGAACACTTCCCAGCGACCGGGCGCGGTCTGCTTGGCGTCGATGGCGACCACGATGCACTGACTGCCGAACGCCTGCGCCGCCTCGGCGACGAGTTCCGGGCGCTGCACGGCGGCGGTGTTGATCGACACCTTGTCGGCGCCGGCCACCAGCAGGCGGCGGATGTCGTCCACGCTGCGCACGCCACCGCCGACGGTGAACGGGATGAACACCTGCTCGGCGACGGCTTCCACCACGTGCAACATCACGTCGCGGTCGTCGGAGCTCGCCGTGATGTCGAGGAACACCAGCTCATCGGCGCCGGCCTCGCTGTAGCGCTTGCCGGCCTCGACCGGATCGCCGGCATCGCGCAGGCCGACGAAGCGCACGCCCTTGACCACCCGGCCGCGGTCGACGTCCAGACACGGGATTATGCGTTTGGCGAGCATGTCAGGCGCGAAGTTCCGCCACCCGGCGCAGCGCCTCGGCAAGATCGAGCGTGCCCTCGTACAGCGCGCGGCCGATGACCGCACCCGCCACACCCTCGCTGGCGACCGCGCACAAAGCCTCGATGTCGGCCAAACTGGCCACGCCGCCGGAGGCGATCACCGGGATGTTCACGGCGCGCGCGAGTTCCACCACGCCGGCCACGTTGACGCCGCCCAGCATGCCGTCGCGGCCGATGTCGGTGTAGATGATGGCCTCCACGCCGTCGCGCTCGAAGTGCTGGGCCATGTCGATCACGCCGTGCTGGGAGAGCTTGGACCAGCCGTCGATGGCGACTTTGCCGTCGCGCGCGTCCAGGCCCACGATGATGTGGCCTGGGTACTCGGTGCAGGCGTCGGCCACGAAGTGCGGCACGTTCACCGCCTGCGTGCCGAGGATCACGTAGCGCACGCCGGCATCCAGGTACGCCTCGATGGTGTCCTCGTCACGGATGCCGCCGCCCACCTGCACGTCGACACCACCGACCGCTTCGGTGATGGCCTTGATGATCTTGGCATTGACCGGCCGGCCCGCTACCGCGCCGTCCAGGTCGACCACGTGCAGGCGCGTGGCGCCCTGCTCGACCCACCGCCGGGCCACGGCGACCGGGTCGTCGCCGAACACCGTCACATCATCCATGTGCCCCTGGCGAAGGCGCACGCATTTGCCGCCCTTGAGGTCGATGGCGGGTATCAGCAGCATCGGTCCACTCTCCTCAGGTAGTGCCGTCCCAGCGTACGAAATTGGCCAGCAGGCGCAGGCCCGCGTGGTGACTTTTTTCCGGATGAAATTGCGTGGCCACGAGATTGCCACGTCCGAGCGCACAGGCGAACGCCGTACTGCCGTGCTGGCTGCGCGCCAGCACCAGCCCCTCGTCGGCCGGACAGACGTAGTAACTGTGCACGAAATAGAACCAGGTGCCGTCGGCGATGCCGGCAAACAGCGGGTGCCTGCGCGTGAGAGCGATGTCATTCCACCCCATGTGCGGCACTTTGCGCCGCGTGCCGTCGGACAGCAACTCGCCGTCGGCAAAGCGCCGCACCCGTCCGGCCAGCAGACCCAGCCCCGGCACGCCGCCGTCTTCCTCGCTGAATTCGAGCAGCGCCTGCAGGCCCAGACAGATGCCCAGAAACGGCTTGCTCTGCGCCGCCTCGCGCACCGTCTCGGCCAGATCATGCCCAGCCAGGCGCGCCACGCAGGCGCCCATCGCCCCCTGCCCCGGAAACACCACGCGCCCGGCGGCGCGGATCACCGCCGGATCGTCGCTCACGCGCACCCGTGCTCCGACGTGTTCGAGCGCCTTGGCCACCGACCGCAGGTTGCCCATGCCAAAGTCGATGACGACGGTGTCAGTCATGGTGGAGCGGCTGGTGACAAGGGATGCGCAGGTGCTCGGCGCTCAAAGGCTGCCCTTGGTCGACGGCACGCCGGCCGCCCGCGTGTCGATGGCGAACGCCATGCGCGCCGCCCGACCGAACGCCTTGAACACGGTCTCGGCGATGTGGTGCGCATTGCCGCCGCGCAGGCAGTCGATGTGCAGCGTGACCAGCGCGTGGTTGACGAAACCCTGGAAGAACTCGCGCAACAGGTCGACGTCGAAATCGCCGACGCGCGCCCGCGGATAGCCGACCTCATAGACCAGACCCGGTCGCCCGGAGCAGTCCAGCACCACCCGCGACAGCGCCTCGTCGAGCGGCACGTAGGCGTGGCCGTAGCGGCTGATGCCGGCGCGGTCACCGAGCGCCCGCTGCACGGCCTGCCCGAGCGTGATGCCGATGTCCTCCACCGTGTGGTGGGCGTCGATGTGCAAATCGCCGCTGGCATCCACGGTGAGGTCGATGCCGCCGTGCCGCGCCACCTGCTCGAGCATGTGGTCCAGGAACGGCAGGCCGCTTTTCAGGCTGGCCGCGCCGCTGCCGTCGAGATTCACCACGACGCGGACGTCGGTCTCGCGGGTGGTGCGCCGCATCTCGGCGCTGCGTTGGCTGTTCATGTCGTTCCGGTCAGGTGCGCCGCCAGCGCGGCCAGCAGGGCGTCGTTCTCGGCCGCCGCACCGACCGTCACCCGCAGGCAATCGGCCAGCAGCGGATGGCTGCCGTGGACGTTCTTGACCAGTATACCGGCGCGTTGCAGCGCCTCATGCGCGGCCGTCGCCCGCCCCGCCGGCAGGCGCAGCAGGATGAAATTGGTCGCGCTCGGGTAGACCGTGACGCCGGGCAGTGCCGCCAGCCCGGCGCCCAGACGCTCCCGGTCGGCGCAGATGCGCGCTGCCTCGCCGGCCAGGCGATCGGCGTGCGCCAGCGCAAACAGCGCGGAACGCTGCGTCAGCGTGTTGATGTTGTACGGCAGACGCGCCTTGTCGAACTCGCGCAGCCACTGCGTATGACCGACCAGATAACCCAGGCGCAGACCGGCCAGACCCACCTTCGAGAGCGTGCGCAGCACCAGCAGGTGCTCGAACTCGAGCAGCCACGGCAGCACCGAGCGCCCGGCGAACGGGAAATACGCCTCGTCCACCACCACCAGACCCGGCGCCGCGGCGATCACGGCACGCATCGCATCGATGTCGAACGGCCCGGCGGTCGGGTTGTTCGGGCAGGCCAGATAAATCAGCGCCGGGCGGTGCTGCTCGATGGCCGCCAGCATGGCCGGCAGATCGAGGTCGAAATCCGCCCGCAGCGGCACCTCCAGCACCTCCAGTCCCGCCACCTGCGCGATCAGCGAGTACATGGAGAAAGTCGGTGTCGGCAGCAGCACGCTGGCACCCGGCCGCGCCACGCACAGATCGATCAACTGGATCAGCTCGTCCGAGCCGTTGCCGAGCAGCAGCTCGCAGCCCGGCGGCACGCCCGCCTGACGCGCCAGCGCCTGCAGCAAATCGTGCGGATGGGGCAGCGGGTAGCGGTTCAGCCCCACCCCGCGCAGGCTCTCGAGCCACGCCTGCGCCAGCTCGCCCGGCCACGGGTAGGGGTTTTCCATGGCGTCGAGCTTGAGCAGGCCCGCCGCCGGCGGCACGTGGTAGGCGCAAAGCGCGCGGATTTGCGGCCGCAATACGGCGTCGAGACGATTCATTTCGGCAGCTCCGAACGGCACTCGGCCGAGCGAGCGTGCGCGGTGAGGCCCTCGCCACGGGCGAGCTGCGCCGCCAGCGGCGCGAGCGTGGCCGCTGCGGTGGCGCTGAGCGCGATCAGGCTGCTGCGCTTTTGGAAGTCGTACACACCCAGCGGCGAGCTGAAGCGCGCCGTGCGCGCGGTGGGCAGCACATGATTCGGCCCGGCACAGTAATCGCCGATCGCTTCCGGCGAATGGGCACCCATGAAAATCGCCCCGGCGTGGCGTACGTGGGCCAGCAGCGCCTGCGGCTCGGCCACTGCGAGCTCGAGGTGTTCGGGCGCCAGCTCGCTCGCCAACCGCGCCGCCTCGGCCAGATCGCGCGTCTGGATCAGGGCGCCGTGGGCAGCCAGCGCGGCCTCGATGATGGACCGACGCTCGCTGGTCGGCAGCAGTGCATCCATGCGTGCCTGCACCGTGTCGAGATATGCCGCGTCGGGGCACAGCAGGATGGAGCGCGCCTGCTCGTCGTGCTCGGCCTGCGCGAACAGATCCCACACCAGCCAGTCGGCCGGCACACTGCCGTCGGCGACGATCACCACCTCAGACGGACCGGCGATCATGTCGATGCCGACGGTGCCGAACACCTGCCGCTTGGCGGCCGCCACGTAGCGGTTGCCGGGACCGACGATCTTGTCCACTGCCGGCACGGTCACGGTGCCGTAGGCGAGCGCCGCCACCGCCTGCGCACCGCCGATGCGAAACACCCGATCCACGCCGGCGATGTGCGCCGCTGCCAGCACCAGCGGGTTGTCCACCCCGCCCGGCGTCGGCGACACCATGACGATCTCGCCGACCCCGGCCACCTTGGCCGGGATGACGTTCATCAGCACGCTCGACGGATACGCCGCCTTGCCGCCCGGCACGTACACGCCCACCCGGTCGAGCGGCGTCACGCGCTGGCCGAGCACCGAGCCGTCGGCCTCGCGGTATTGCCAGGATTCCTGGCGCTGATGCGCGTGATAGGCGCGCAGGCGCGCCGCGGCGGCTTCCAGCGCCTGCCACTGCGCGGGCGTGACAGCTGCGGCGGCGGTTTCGAGCCGCTCGCGCGGCACTTCGAGGTCCTGTGCGCTCGCCGGCTGCCAGCCGTCGAAGCGGCGCGTGCAGTCCAGCAGCGCAGCATCGCCCTGCCCGCGCACGGCCGCCAGGATGGCCTGCACCGGCGCCTGCACGTCGGCATCGTCGGGCGCGCCGGCGGCTTTCAGGGCCGCGAAGGCGGCCTGGAAACCGGCCGCGCCGGTATCAAGCCGGCGCATGGGCGTCCTGCCGGGTGACGGCTTCGAGCTCGCCGATCAGGCGCTGCAAGGCGGATTGCTTCAGTTTCATCGAGGCGCGGTTGACCACCAGGCGCGAGCTGATGTCGGCGATGTGCGCCAACGGCGCGAGGCCGTTTGCGCGCAGCGTGTTGCCGGTGTCGACCAGGTCCACGATGCAGTCGGCGAGTCCCACCAGCGGCGCCAGCTCCATCGAGCCGTACAGCTTGATCGGCTCCACCTGCACGCCGCGCTCGGCGTAGTAGCGCTGGGTGATGTTCAGGTACTTGGTAGCCACGCGCAGGCGCCCGGCCGGCAGCGGCCGGTCCGCTGGGCCGCACACCATCAACCGGCAGCGCGCGATGCCCAGATCGAGCGGCTCGTACAGACCCTCGCCGCCGTGCTCCAGCAGCACGTCCTTGCCGGCGATGCCGACGTCGGCGGCGCCATAGGCCACGTAAGTCGGCACGTCGGTGGCGCGGATGATGATGAGCTCGACGCCCGGCCGGGTGCTGGCGACGATCAACCGCCGGCCGATGTCGCCCGCCGGGGCGATACCGACGCGCGCCAGCAGCGGCAGCGCCTCATCCAGAATGCGGCCCTTCGAGACCGCGATGCGCAGCGGGTCCATCAGGCGGCGCGGCGATCCGGCACGCGGCGGATGTCGGCGCCGAGCTGCGCGAGCTTCTCCTCGATGCACTCGTAGCCGCGGTCGATGTGGTAGATGCGGCTGACCTGCGTCTCGCCGTCTGCCACCAGCCCGGCCAGCACCAGCGAGGCCGAGGCGCGCAAATCGGTGGCCATCACCGGCGCGCCGGTCAGGCGCTCGACGCCGCGGATGAAGGCGGTCGAGCCTTCCAGGCGCACGTCCGCGCCCATGCGCCGCAGCTCCTGCACGTGCATGAAACGGTTCTCGAAGATGGTCTCGGTCACGGTAGCGGCGCCGTCGGCGATCATGTCGAGCACCATGAACTGCGCCTGCATGTCGGTCGGCATGGCCGGGTACGGCGCCGTGCGCAGGCTGACCGCCAGCGGGCGCCGCCCGCCCATGTCGAGCCTGATCCAGTCGGCACCGGTCTCGATGTGGGCGCCGGCATCGCGCAGCTTGTGCAGCACGATCTCGAGCAGCTCCGGGCGCGTGTCCTTGAGTTTGACGCAGCCACCGGTCAGCGCCGCGGCGACCAGGTACGTACCGGTCTCGATGCGGTCCGGAACCACCGTATGCCTGGCGCCGGACAGGGACTGGCGACCCTCGATGATCAGGGTGTCGGTGCCGACACCCTCGATGTGCGCCCCCATGGCGGTCAGACACAGCGCCAGATCGGTCACCTCCGGCTCGCGGGCGGCGTTCTCGATGATGGTGGTGCCGTCCGCCAGCGCGGCGGCCATCATCAAATTCTCGGTGGCGGTCACCGATACCAGGTCCATCACCAAGTGTGCGCCACGCAGGCGCGGCGCAGACGCCCTGATGTAGCCGTTCTCGACGCGGATTTCCGCACCCATGGCAGCCAGGCCATCCAGGTGCAGGTTCACCGGGCGCTGGCCGATGGCGCAGCCACCCGGCAGCGATACCTCGGCCCGCCCGAAACGCGCCAACAGAGGCCCCAGCACCAGGATCGACGCGCGCATGGTCTTGACCAGCTCGTAGGGCGCGAACTGGTTGCTGACGGTGCGCGGGTCGACCTCGACGTCCATCTGCTCGTGCACCGACACGGTGGCCCCCATGCGCCCGAGCAGCTCCAGGGTGGTGGTCACATCGTGCAGGTGCGGCACGTTGCTCAAGGTCACCGGCCCGTCAGCCAGCAGCGTGGCGGCCAGAATCGGCAGCGCCGCATTCTTGGCGCCGGAGATGCGAATTTCGCCGGTCAGGCGGTTACCGCCCCGAACGATGAGCTTTTCCAAGGTGGTTTCCGACCCGAAGTCACTCGCAGCCGGCCGTCGGCCGACCCGCCACGCCGTCAGCCCTGCACGGACTCCAGCAATTCCTGCAGTTCGCCGGTCTCGAACAGCGCCTGCATGATGTCGGCCCCGCCGATGAACTCGCCACCCACGTACAGCTGCGGGATGGTTGGCCAGTTCGAGTAGACCTTGATGGCCTGCCGCAATTCGTCGTCCGCGAGCACGTTGACGGTCTCGTACTCCACGCCGCAGGCGTCCAGCATCTGCACCGCCTTGCCGGAGAAACCGCATTGCGGGAAGCGCCGGTCGCCCTTCATGAACAACACAACCGGCACCGCGTTGACGAAACGGTCGATTTTTTCGAGCACGTCCATGACCATGATCTCGCGTGGGGGATGAGGGATCAGCGCTGTTGGTCCCAGGCCGCGCGCGTGAAGGTGCGCAGCGACAGCGCATGCACGGCGTCGTCGTGCAAATGCCCGGTCAGCGTGCGATACACCATCTGGTGCTGCTGTACCAGCCGCTTGCCGGCGAAATCGTCGCACACCACGATGGCCTCGAAATGCCGGCCGTCGCCGTCGACCAAGGCCGTCGAGCCAGGCAGGCCCTGCTCGATGAGTCGCTTGATGGTTTCCGGGTCCATGAGCGCGTCCAGACGTGGGAATTACCGCCATCGGCTCGCGGGGGAACCGTCGCGCGGCGCGGCGTCAGCCGCGCAGCTTGTAACCGCGCGCCAACAGGCGAACGCACAGTATACACAAGGCCAGATTGGCCCCGGCCATGACCGCCAGGCTCTGCCAGACGGACACGTCCGAATGCCCAAAGAAGGCGTAGCGAAAGCCGTCGATCAGATAAAAAAACGGATTGGCGCGCGACACGGCCTGCCAGCCAGGCGGCAGGCTGTGGATGGAATAAAACACGCCACTCAGATACGTGAGCGGCAGGATCAGGAAATTCTGCACCGTCGCCACTTGGTCGAATTTGTCGGCCCAGATGCCGGTCAGCAGTCCGCAGGTCGCCAGCAGCAGGCCACCGAGCAAACCGAACGCCAGCAGCGGCAATGGATGTACCACCGTGACGCCGAGATACACGAAGGCCACCGCATACACGCCAAGGCACACCACCAGCGCGCGCACCAGTGCGGCGCCCACGAAGCCGAGATAGAACTCCAGATGCGACAGCGGCGCCAGCAACACGAACACGATGTTGCCGGTGACCTTGGAAAAAATGAGGCTGGACGAGGTGTTGGCGAACGCGTTCTGGATGATGGTCATCATCATCAGGCCGGGCACCAGAAACTGCGGGTAACTCACACCCGGATACACGTCGACACGACCGCCGAGCGCATGGGAAAAAATAAACAAATACAGCAGTGCACTGACCACCGGCGCGGTCACGGTCTGCATGAATACCACCGTGAAGCGCTTGACCTCCTTCACGAGCAGTGTCCACAACCCTGGCCAGTTGTCGATCATGCCGTCACCATCACGCCACGTCGGGCCGGTGATGGCCGGCGGTCAGTTCCAGGAACACCTGCTCGAGCGTCTGCTCACGGGTGCTGATCTCCACCACCGCCAGGCCCGCCTGGTGCAGCGCCGCCAGCACGCGCGCCAGATCGTCGCCGCCGCGCTGCAGGCGCAGCACCAGCCAGCCGTGCTCGCGCGAGGCCAGACAGGCAGCGACCTCGGGCGGCAGCTCGGCCGGCTCGTTCGCCAGGCGCAGGTGCACTTCGTACCAGGGGTGGCGCCCGAGCAGGCTGCGCTTGTCGTCGAGCGCCACCACCGTGCCGTGACTCATGATGGCGATCCGCTCGCACATGGCCTCGGCTTCCTCCAGGTAGTGCGTGGTCAGCACGATGGTCATGCCCTCGGCGTGCAGGCGCTGCGCGAACGCCCACAGCGTCTGGCGCAGTTCGACGTCGACACCGGCGGTCGGCTCGTCCAGCACCAGCACCTTGGGCTTGTGCACCAGCGCCTGGGCGATCAGCACCCGCCGCTTCATGCCGCCGGACAGACTGCGCATGTTGGCGTCTGCCCTGTCGGCGAGACCCAGTGCCCGCAGCAGTTCATCGATCCAGGCGCGATGGGCGCGCGCCACACCGAAGTAGCCGGCCTGGATCAGCAAAAAATCACGCACGCCGAAGAACGGGTCGAACACCAGCTCCTGCGGCACCACACCGATGACCCGGCGCGCCGCCACGGCGGCGCGCTGCACGTCGTGACCCATCACCGCGGCGTGGCCGGCATCCGGGCGGACCAGGCCGGCCAGCACGTTGATCAGGGTCGACTTGCCCGCGCCGTTCGGCCCCAGCAGGCCAAAAAATTCGCCCGGCCGGATCTCGAGGTCGACGCCGCGCAGGGCGTGCAACGCCCCGAAGTGCTTGTGCAGTTGATGGACGGCGATGGCCGCCGTCATGGCGTGCCCAGGGCGGGATCGATCTGGCCAAGCTCGCTCACCGCGGCCAGGCTGCGCAGGCTGGCCGGCAGGCCGGTGAATTCCACCTGCACGCCGCGTTCGCGCCCCAGGCGCAGCCACTCCACCAGCAAGGCCAGGGCGGAACTGTCCACCGCCGTTACCCCGGACAGGTCGAAACACAGCCGCTGGCGCGGGCGAAACAGCGCCAGGCTCTCTTTCAGACGTGCGCTCACGGTGGCAAACGTGAGCGGGCCGGTGACGCGCACCCGCCCGTCGGCATCGACATCCATCGGGCGTGAATCAGGAATTCATGCTGCGATTGCGCTCGGCCAGCTGCTTGAGCAGCCCATCCATGCCGTCGCGCTTGATGATGGCGGCGTACTCGGAACGGTAGGTCACCACCAGGCTGACGTTTTCGATGATCACGTCGTACACCTTCCACTCGCCGCTGCGGTTGGTCAGCAGATAGTCCACGCTGACCTTGGGGCCGTCGGGGCGGATGATTTCGGTGCGCACCGTGGCGCGGTCGGTGCCCGCCATCTGCGCGGGCAGGAAATTCAACGTCTCGCCGTTGTACTGGCGCAGCGCCGTGCCGTAGGTGCGCAGCAGCAGGCTCGAGAATTCTTCGATGAAGCGCTGGCGCTGCTCGGGCGTCGCGGTGCGCCAGTTGGCGCCGAGCACCCACTGCGCGGTGCGCTCGCGATCCAGGCGCGGGAACACCACCTCCCGCACCATCCGGAACAGCTCCTGATCATCCTGGTAACGCGACCGGTTGGCGCGCAGCTCGTTCAAGACCCGCTCGGCGGTGTCACGGACCACGGCGGCCGGATCGTCGGCGGCGGTGGTCAACTGGGCCGTGCCCACCAACAGCAGCGCCAACAGCACACTGGCGAATCGCTTGACCATCACTTGTCTCCTTCCTTGTCGCCCTTGGCAGCCTGTCCATACAAGAACTGGCCAATCAACTGTTCGATCACCAGTGCCGACTGGGTGATCTCGATTTCGTCGCCGTCCTTGAGCGCATCCGGCGCGCCGCCCGGATCGAGGCCGACGAATTGCTCGCCGATCAGACCGGCGGTGCGGATGCTGGCCACGGTGTCCTGCGGCAGGTTGTCGTACCGCGAGGCGATGGCCATGCGCACCACCGCCTTGAACTGCTGCTTGTCGAAGTCGATGCCCGACACGCGACCCACCCGCACACCGGCCACCGTCACCGGCGCCCGCACGCGCAAGCTGCCGATGTTGTCGAACCGCGCCACCACGGTGTAGGCGTCACCGTCGCTGTACTCGGCCAGATTGCTGGCCCGCACCGACAGAAACGCCAGCGCCGCCAGCCCCAGGGCCACGAACAGGCCCACCCACACCTCGACGCTACGCGATTGCATGAAACCAGACTCTCCTCAGGAAATGCGGGGACTGCCGAACCATTCCGATGCAGGAATTTTTCAGCCAGTTTTTCCCTGGCGGATCGGCGCTCGCCGTCAGGGTTCCCCGAACATCAGCGCGGTGAGCAAAAAATCCGCGCCGAGCACCGCCAGGGAAGCCGTCACCACGGTACGCGTGGTGGCCCGCCCGACGCCTTCGGCGGTGGGCACCGCGTCGTAGCCCTCGAATACCGCGATCCAGGTCACCACCGCACCGAACACCACGCTCTTGATGACGCCGTTCAAAATGTCGTCGTAGAAATCGACGCCGCTTTCCATGTGCGACCAGTACGGTGCCGGATCGAGCCCCAGCAGCTTCACACCGACCAGATAACCGCCGAGGATGCCGACCGCGCTGAAAATCGCCGCCAGCAGCGGCAGGCTGATGAAACCCGCCAGCCAGCGTGGCGCAAGCACCCGCCGGAAGGGGTCGACCGCCATCATTTCGAGCGCCGACAGCTGCTCGGTGGCCTTCATGAGGCCGATCTCGGCGGTCAGCGCGGAACCGGCCCGGCCGGCGAACAGCAGGGCGCTCAGAACCGGCCCCAATTCGCGCACCAGCGACAGCGCCACCACGATGCCGAGGCTGGTCTCGGAACCGAAATCGACCAGCGTATTGTAGCCCTGCAGGCCGAGCACCATGCCCACGAACAGGCCCGACACCAGGATGATCACCAGCGACAGCACGCCGACGCTGAACACCTGCCGGGCCAGGCGCAGCGGCGCCAGAAACTGCACTGGCACCGCCGCCAGCAGCGGCAACAGGAACATGCCGGCCCGCCCCAGCCGCGCCACCCCATCGAGCGTGCGCCCGCCCAAGCCGCGCAGCAAACCGATCAGCGGGCCGATCATCGGGACGCCTCCGCCAGCAGGTCTTCGCGATAGGCGGGCGCCGGGTAGTGGAACCGCACCGGCCCGTCCGCCTCCCCGCTCAGGAACTGGTGCACCATGGGTTCGGTCGATGCCAGCAGGTCCGCCGGCTTGCCATGGCCGATCACCTTACCCTGCGCGATCACGTAGGCGTAGTCGGCGATACGGCAGGTTTCGTCGATGTCGTGCGACACCACCAGGCTGGTCAAGCCGAGCGCCCGGTTCAGCGACGCGATCAGCCGCGTCAGGATGCCCATCGAGATCGGGTCCTGGCCGGTGAACGGTTCGTCGTACAGGATCAGCATGGGGTCGAGGGCGATGGCCCGCGCCAGCGCCACGCGCCGCGCCATGCCGCCCGACAGTTCGCTCGCCATCAGCTCGCGCGCCCCGCGCAGGCCGACCGCCTGCAGCTTCATCAGTACCAGCGAACGCACCAGCGACGGCGGCAGGTCCGTGTGCTCACGCACCGGGTAGGCGACGTTGTCGAATACGTTCAGATCCGTCAGCAGCGCGCCGCTCTGGAACAGCATGCCGATCTGCTTGCGCAGCGCATACAGCCCGGCCCGCGACAGGGTGGTCACTTCCTGGCCGGCGACGCGGATCGAGCCCGCTTGCGGGCGCAGCACACCCGCGATCAGCTTCAGCAACGTGGTCTTGCCGGTGCCGCTGGGCCCCATCACGGCGGTGAT
>NZ_JAQVGQ010000287.1 GCF_028696615.1 Immundisolibacter sp.
AATACCGGCACGGCATCGTGCGCTTGCTGGAGGCACCGGGACCGCTGCCTGACGCGCTGGCCGATTACCTCACCGTGATCCGCCCGCTGCTCGGCGACGGCCTGCGCCGCTAGCCGGGTTCGCCGCTGATCGCCGCCGCCCTGGCGCGGCCGCAGGACCGGCCGGTGGCCTGCGAACTGAATCCGCTCGAATTTTCCGCCCTGGATGCCGCCTGCCGCGGCATCCGGCAGATCAGCGTCCAGCAAACCGACGGCTACCAGGCGCTGAAGGCCCTGCTGCCGCCGCGCGAGCGGCGCGGCCTTGTGCTGATCGATCCGCCCTACGAGCAGCCTGGCGAATTCGCCCGTCTGCCGCGCGAGCTGCTGGCCGCCCACAAGCGCTTTTCGACCGGCATCTACGCGCTGTGGTATCCGCTCAAGGACGAGGCGCCGGTGGCAGGCCTCAAGCGCGCGCTCGAAGCCGCCGGCCTGCGGCGCCTCCTCGAAGTCGAACTACGCCTCACGCCGCTGCTGCAGGGCGGCATCCTGCACGGCTGCGGCATGCTGGTGCTGAACCCGCCCTGGGGCTTTACCGAGCAGATGCAGGCCGCCATGCCGACGCTGGCGGCCATCCTGGCGCCCGGCAGCGGCGAGGCGCGCGTTCGCTGGCTGGTGCCGGAATGAGACGCGTCAGCCTCGATTGACGGCGCCCACGGCGCCGCCTACCATCCGCGCTGCTTCGTGGTGTCCCTTGTAGAGACGCTTCGAAACGCCATCCTTGGCGTTTCGAAGCTCGCCCAGTGCGGTACACGCCCGCGCTGGGCTCCGTGAGCCGAGGGCCTAGCCCTCGGCTCACGTCGGGGCGTCCTTGCCCCGCACGGGAAGCTTGCGTTTTCGCAGCTTCCCGGGGCACTCGCCCAGGGATGAAACGGGAAGCCGGCGCGTTCTTCGGAACAATTCCGGCACTGCCCCCGCAACGGTAAGCGAGTCGAGCTGCGGCCTCACGCCACTGTGCCTTCGGGCATGGGAAGGCGCCGCAGTCGGGTCATGCCCACTCGCAAGTCCGGAGACCGGCCCGAAGCGCTATGGTCGGCATTGCGGTGGGCGATGCGCCGGACAGGTCGTGCCGTCCCGCGGCCGGCCGCGCCGCGCGTTTCCTCCTGCTTGCCGGTTTTTCAACCATCCCAGCTCTCACGCGGGTGAGCGCGAGCAGGAGTTCCCGATGACGCACAAAGGCAAAGCCGGTCTGCTGGCCGGACTGTCGTTTCTTTCCGTGGCCGCCGTGCAGGCGGCCGAAGACGAGCCGCTGACCATCAACATCACCGCCGGCCGCACGCCGCAGTCGAACGTGGACACGCTGGCCTCGGTGACGGTGATCGACCGCGCCGAAATCGAGCGCCTGCAGGCGCGTTCGGTGCCCGAAGCGCTGCGCGGCGTGCCGGGGCTTGGCATCAGCAGCAACGGCGGCGCCGGCAAGGCCACCTCGGTGTTCCTGCGCGGCACCGAGTCCGACCACGTGCTGGTGCTGGTGGACGGCATCCGCATCGGCTCGGTCACGCTCGGCACGGCCTCGTTCCAGGACATCCCGATCGACCAGGTGGAGCGCATCGAGGTGGTGCGCGGACCGCGCTCGTCCCTGTACGGCGCCGATGCCGTCGGCGGCGTGATCCAGATCTTCACCAAGAAGGGCGGCGGTGCGCTCACGCCACGCCTGAGCCTCAGCGGCGGCAGCCACGCCACGCAGGATTACAGCGCGGGTCTGTCCGGCGGCGGTGCGCGTGGCTGGTTCAACATCGGCGCCAGCCACCTCGAAA
The DNA here is from genome assembly GCF_028696615.1 of Immundisolibacter sp. Lineage (GTDB taxonomy): Bacteria > Pseudomonadota > Gammaproteobacteria > Immundisolibacterales > Immundisolibacteraceae > Immundisolibacter. Next base: position 1,793 of record NZ_JAQVGQ010000287.1, read on the forward strand.
CGCTGGGTTTCAACGCCTGCGATCCACGCTCGGCCCGGCTCGGCGCCGGCTGCTACGTGCACGAACCGGACGACGACGGCTACCGCAACACCGGCGTGTCGGCCCGCGCCGGCTATCGCCTCACGGACACCCTGAGCGCCGAGGTGCACTACCTGCGCGGCGACGGCGAGAACGAGTACGACGGCAGCCAGTACGCCGGCAACAGCAGCGATTTCGTGCAGGACGCGCTCGGCACGCGCCTGGACTGGCAGCTGCTGCCGGCCTGGCACATGAGCCTGTCCGGCGGGCGCAGCCGCGATCTCGCCGACAACTATTTCGACGGCGTGTTCAACGACAGCTTCGATTCCGAGCGCTACAGCGCCAGCTGGCAAAACGACATCACGCTGTCCGCCGGCCAGCGCCTGACGCTCGGCGCCGACTGGCTGGACGACCGCGTGTCGGCCACCACCGACTATGCCCAGGATTCGCGCGACAACGCCGCCGGCTTTGCCCAGTACCTGGGCCGCTTCGGCACGCAGGACCTGACGCTCGCCGTGCGGCGCGACGACAACCAGCAGTACGGCGGTCACACCACCGGCTCGGTCGCCTGGGGCTGGCGCCTCGCACCGGACCTGCGCGTGATGGCGTCCTGGGGCAGCGCCTTCAAGGCGCCGACCTTCAACGAGCTGTATTTCCCCGGCTTTGGCAACGCCAACCTGCAGCCGGAGGAATCGGACAGCTACGAACTCGGCCTCGCCGGCCAGCACGCCGGCATCGACTGGTCGCTGAACGCCTACCAGACGCTGATCGACCAGATGATCGGCTTCGACGCGAGTTTCACCCCGGTGAACATCGCCAAGGCGCGCATCCGCGGCCTGGAAGCGATCGCCGGCACGCGCCTGGCCGGCTGGGACCTGGCCGCCAACGTGTCGCTGCTCGACCCCGAAAACCGCGGCCACGACGCCAACCGCGGCAACTGGCTGCCGCGCCGCGCCAAACAGATGGCGCGCCTCGATGCCGACCGCCGCTTCGGCCGCTGGCGCCTGGGCACCAGCCTGTACGGCGAGGGCAAGCGCTACGACGATCTGGCCAACCGCCACCGGTTGGGCGGCTACGTGACCGTGGACCTGCGCCTGGCCTACGC
>NZ_JAQVGQ010000288.1 GCF_028696615.1 Immundisolibacter sp.
CGCGCGCGACGACAGAGCATCCAGCTGCGCCACCCAGCCGGAGGTCTGGGCAAAGAAGTGCCGGCGATACGTCTGCGGCAGGTCCTGGGTTTCTGGTAAGGCCACGGTCAGCGGGTCTTTGGTTTGCCCGTTGACCTGGAATTCGTAATGCAAATGCGGGCCGGTGGCCCAGCCGGTGGCGCCGACGTAGCCGATGACCTGCCCCTGCGAAACGGCCTGGCCGACGCGTAGCTGCGCCGCAAAGCGGCTCAGGTGAGCGTAAAGGGTGCGATTGCCACGGCCGTGGTCGACGATCACCACATTGCCATAGCCACCTTTTTTACCGGCAAAAGCTACCCGTCCGTCGCCGGTGACCTGCACCGGCGTGCCGACGGGCGCCCCGTAATCGACGCCGCGATGCGGGCGCACGGTTTTGAAGATCGGGTGTAGGCGGTTAGGGTTGAAGCGGGACGTGATGCGCGTCACCGGCAGCGGGTTGCGGTTGAACGCCTTGCGCGAACTGCTGCCGTCGGGCTTGTAAATCGCCACGCGGCCGTCGGGGTCGGTATAACGCACGGCTCGAAACACTTTGCCACGATTGACGAACTCCGCGGCCAGGATGTCGCCATCGCGCAGCTTTTCGCCATCGACAGTGACCTCGTTATAGATCACGGAAAAGCGATCGCCGGGCTGTAGGTCCTGCGTGAAGTCGATGTCCCAGCCGAACATTTGCGCCAGCTCCAGGATGAGCCGGTCCGACAGCCCCGCCTGCTGGCCGGCCATATACAGGGAGCTGCTGATCACGCCCGTGGCCTGGTTCTGTACCGTCTCGGTCGGACGGGTGTGCAGCTGCGCAGAATAACCGTCGGCATCGCGCCGCACTTCGAGGCGATTGATGGGATCGATCTCGAGGTCCAGCGCCAGCAGTTCGCCATCGGCCGAGTTGGTGCGCAGCACCTGACCGGGACGAAGGTCCCTCAGCGCCTTGGCCAACTTGCCGGCATCCATCACAGATTGCACGGTATCGGGACTGAAACCCATGGCGCGCATGGCTTGAAAGAAGCTCTCGCCGGGTTTGATGCGGTGTTCGAGCCACGCCTCGTCGAGCCGCTCGAGCTGTACGTCGGCGATGTCCTCCAGCGCCGGCAGCGGATACGGCCGCTCCACGGGTGCGGCGTGCAGGCGCTCCGGAATGCTGGCCAGACTGTCGGCGGTGCGCGCAACCAGCGCTGCTACCATGAGCGCCATCGCCGAGCCGAACACCCAGGGCCCCAGCCGGTGGCGTCCGCGCTGACCTGCGGGCGGGCGTGATTTGGGATCGGGGAAGCGGTTTTGAGCGGAGCCTGAGGAAATTAGGCCCAGGCGTTGTTTGGCGGCGAAAATCTTGCGCATGCCGGCTCGCAGCGTGTGAATGGACCCGGCCCTGTGCCGAGCGAGACAGACATTGGGGTGGCATTCTTCATTCTGCTTCGCTGCGGCGCAAGCCCCGAGGACGTGTTTTTAAATTCATTGGCTGGATGACATGACGACGTGCGACGGCGCAGTTTCGGATTCTATGCAGCTGCTTTCGCGCGGCGCCGAGGAGATCATTCCCGAGCAGCAGCTGGTCGAGCGCCTGAGCGAAGGTCGTCCGCTGCGCGTCAAAGCGGGCTTCGATCCTACGGCGCCGGACCTGCACCTGGGGCACGCGGTGTTGCTGCACAAATTGCGTCAGTTCCAGGACCTTGGGCACGAGGTATTGTTCGTGGTCGGCGACTTCACGGCCATGATCGGTGACCCGACCGGTCGCAACGTCACGCGCAAACCCTTGTCGCGCGAGGCGATCGCCGAGAACGCGCGCACCTATCAGCAGCAGGTGTTCAAGATACTCGACCAGCAGCGCACCCGCGTGCTGTTCAACTCTACCTGGCTCGAGCGGCTCGGCGCGGCCGGTATGATCGAGCTGGCCGCCCAGACCACGGTGGCGCGGATGCTCGAGCGCGACGACTTCTCGCAACGCTATCGCGCCGGCCAGCCGATCGCGGTTCACGAGTTCCTCTATCCGCTGATGCAGGGCTACGACTCGGTGGTCCTCGACGCCGACGTCGAGCTCGGCGGCACCGACCAGAAGTTCAACCTCCTAATGGGGCGCCAGCTCCAACAGGCCTACGGCAAACGGCCGCAGGCGGTGCTGACCATGCCGCTGCTGGAGGGCCTGGACGGCGTGAAAAAAATGTCGAAATCGCTTGGCAACTACATCGGCATCACCGAGACTCCCGGTCAGATGTTCGGCAAGCTCATGTCGATCTCCGACACGCTGATGTGGCGCTACCTTGAGCTGCTGAGCCGGCGCACGCAGCAGGAAGTCGGCGACCTCAAGGCAGCGGTCGCCGCCGGGAAGAACCCGATGGATATAAAGCTCGACCTGGCCGAAGAGTTGGTGGCGCGCTTCCACACGCCCGCCGCTGCCGCCGACGCCCGGCGCGCCTTCCTTGAACGGTTTCGGCGCCGCGAATTGCCCGACGATCTGCCACTGCTCACACTTGAGGCGCCGGCCGGCCTTATGGTCGGCGCAGCACTGCGCCAGGCGTCGCTGGTGAACTCCACATCGGAGGCGTTGCGCCTGATCGGGCAGGGCGCCGTGCGCGTCGATGGCGAGCGAGTCGACGACCCGAAGCGCATCCTGCGCGCCGGCTGCACCCACCTGTTGCAGGTGGGAAAACGGCGGGCCGTCCGTATCACATTGATTTAACAACGTATCTTATTGGGCGGCTGCGCCGGCGCAATTTTTTCGCGGCGAGGTGTTGACGGCCCTAAAACCTTCAGGAATAATTCGCCTCCCTCGCCGGTGAGCAGCCGGCCCGCTGTTTAAAAACCCGAGATCAGGTAATTTGTGTGGGCGCTTGCGTCTGACGGTGAGTCAAGCCTGACGAGCGAGAGGGCGACCTCTT
>NZ_JAQVGQ010000062.1:0-1924 GCF_028696615.1 Immundisolibacter sp.
CTGCAGATCGACACCTCGGACGTGGCGCCGAAGGCCACCGGCCGGGTGGATGTGGGCATCAACCTGCGCGCCTCGGCGCCGGTGGTGGACGAGATGCAGACGCCGTTCGACCCGACCGTCGCCGCCAGCTACACCAACTCGAGCTCGATGACCTTCTACGACTCGCTGGGCGGCGCCCACGACGCGGTGCTGTATTTCGTCAAGACCGCGCCCAACACCTACAACACGCACCTGCTGATGGACGGCAACGAGATCACGCCGACGCCCGATGGCACGATCGAGTTCGGCACCGACGGCAAGATCATCTCACCGGCCACCGGCCAGATCGCGTACGACCCCGCCGAGGTGCCGGGTGCCGCCGACATGACCGTCACCCTCAACTACGCCGGCGCCACGCCGACCACCCAGTACGGCGACACCTACAGCGTGAATGCGCTGGACCAGGACGGTTACACCACAGGTCGCCTGGCCACCATCAACATCGACGAGACCGGCAAGGTGTTCGCCCGCTACACCAACGGCCAGTCGCGCCTGCAGGGCGTGGTGGCGCTGGCCAATTTCGCCAACCCGCAGGGCTTGCGCCAGGCCGGCAACAACGCCTGGATCGAGACCTATACCTCCGGCGTGCCGCTGATCGGCACCGGTGGCTCGGCGCGCCTGGGCACCATCTCGTCGGGTGCGCTCGAGGAATCCAACGTGAACCTGACCGAGGAGCTGGTCAACCTGATCACGGCCCAGCGCAACTTCCAGGCCAACGCGCAGGTCATCCAGACCGAAGACCGCGTCACCCAGACGCTGATGAACATGCGCTGATAGGCCATGGACCGGCTCGTCTACATTGCATCGGCCAGCGCCGCGCGGCTCGACACCGCACAGGCGGTGGCCGCCAACAACCTGGCCAACGCCGGTACGGTCGGCTTCAAGGCCGACCTGCTGGCCAGCCGCGCGGCGCTGCTCGAGGGCGCCGGCTGGGACACTCGCGTCTACGCGCCGGTCACCGGCGTGGGGCTGGACGGCAGCGCCGGCACGCTGCAGCAGACCGGCCGCGAGCTGGACGTGGCGGTGGATGGCGCGGGCGCGATCGCCGTGCAGGCGCCCGACGGCAGCGAGGCTTACACACGCGCCGGCGACCTGCGCGTCAGCGCCGACGGCGTGCTGCAGACGGCGTCTGGGCTGCCGGTGCTGGGTGACGGCGGGCCGCTGCTCGTTCCGCCGTATCAGAGCATCAGCATCGGCCGTGACGGCACGGTGACGGTGGTGCCGGACGGGCAGGGGCCCGAGGCGCGGGTGGTGGTCGGGCGCATCAAGCTGGTCGAGGCGCCGCCGGGCGGCTGGCGCAAGGGCGGCGACGGCATGCTGCGGGCGGCTTCTGGCGGGCCGCTGCCGGCCAGCGCCGCCGTCGGGCTGACGCCGAACGCCCTCGAAAACAGCAACGTCAGCGCCGTCGGCGCCATTGTGCAGATGATCGAGGCCGGCCGCCAGTACGAGCTGCAGGTGCGCCTGATGCAGGCGGCCGAAAAATCCGACCAGGCCAGCAGCCGGTTGTTATCGCTCAATGGTTAAGAACGGTCTGAACAAGTCCATCCGGGACTTGTTCAGACTCGCCGAGTCCGGCGCATGTCCGGACTCGGCTGCGCGGACCGAGCACTGGTGTGCTCGATCCGCGAGCGCGCCATCCATGGCGCGCGCAACCTCTGAACTTCAATTCAGAGATCACTTGAGAGGGTTAAAACAGTCATGAACCAGGCCCTGTGGATCGCCAAGACCGGCCTCGACGCGCAGCAGACGCGCATGGAGGTGGTGTCCAACAACATCGCCAACGTCAACACCACCGGCTTCAAGCGCGAGCGGGCGGTGTTCGAGGACCTGCTGCACCAGAACATCAACCAGGTGGGCGCCAACTCCACCCAGGACACGCAGCTGC
>NZ_JAQVGQ010000062.1:2024-12379 GCF_028696615.1 Immundisolibacter sp.
GTGGTGTCCAACAACATCGCCAACGTCAACACCACCGGCTTCAAGCGCGAGCGGGCGGTGTTCGAGGACCTGCTGCACCAGAACATCAACCAGGTGGGCGCCAACTCCACCCAGGACACGCAGCTGCCGAGCGGGTTCTCGATCGGCACCGGCGTGCGCGTGGTGGCCACCGAGAAGCTGCACAGCCAGGGCAAGCTGGTGAACACCGGCAACCCGCTGGACCTGGCCGTGCAGGGCAAAGGGTTTTTCCAGATTCTGCTGCCGGACGGCACGCTGGCCTACACCCGCGACGGCAGCTTCCAGGTGGACCAGGAAGGCCAGCTGGTGACCGCCTCCGGCTACCAGGTGCAGCCGGCCATCACCGTGCCGGAGGGCGCGCAGAGCGTCACCATCGGCTCGGACGGCACCGTGTCGGTGCTGCTGCCGGGCTCGGCGACGCCTACCCAGATCGGCAGCCTGCAGCTGAGCAACTTCATCAACCCGGCCGGCCTGCAGCCGATCGGCCAGAACCTGCTGCTGGAGTCCGGCTCCAGCGGCGCGCCGCAGACCGGCACGCCGGGTCTGAACGGCCTTGGCATCTTGACGCAGGGTTCGGTCGAGAGCTCCAACGTCAACATTGCCGAGGAGCTGGTGAACATGATCGAGACCCAGCGCGCCTACGAGATGAACTCGAAGGCGATCCAGAGCGCCGACCAGATGCTGCAGTTCGTCACCAACAACCTGTGACGGGGCGTGCCATGACCCGCTCGATGCTGGCTTTGACCGGAATGCTGCTGCTGGGCGGTTGCGCCGGCGTGCAGCACAAGCCGGACCCGGACTTCGCCGCCACCTATCCCGAGCCGGTGCCGGCGCAAGCAGCGCCGCCGACCGGCGGCATTTACCCGGCCAGCTACCAGCCCGGCAACACGCTGTACCTGTTCGAGGACGTCAAGCCGCGTCGGCCGGGCGACGTGCTGACCGTGGTGCTGGTGGAGGAGACCAGCGCCAGCAAAGCGGCCAAGACCGCCACCAACAAAAAGAACTCGACCGACATCAGCAACCCGACCCTGCTCGGCTCGCCGATGCAGTTCAACACGCCGAACTTCCTGCCGCTGCAGAGCCACAACGGCAACGGCCTTGGCACCAGCCTCGAGGGCACGCGCGATTTCTCCGGCTCCGGCAACAGCAGCCAGAGCAACAGCCTGACCGGCCGCATCACCGTGACGGTGGCGCAGGTGCAGGCCAACGGCAACCTCATGGTGCGCGGCGAGAAGTGGCTCAAGCTGAACCAGGGCGAGGAATACGTGCAGATTTCCGGCATCGTGCGCCCGGCCGACATCCGCCCCGACAACACCGTGCTGTCCACACAGGTGGCCGACGCGCGCATCGCCTACACCGGCAAGGGTGCCATCAACGACGCCAACGTGATGGGCTGGCTGGCGCGCTTCTTCGTCAGCGCCATCTTCCCGTTCTGAGGATGCCGAGCATGAAACGCCTGCTGATCGCCCTGCTCGTGCTGGTCGCCGCGCCGGCCGGCGCCGAGCGCATCAAGGATCTCGCCGGCATCGCCGGCGTGCGCAGCAACCAGCTGATCGGCTACGGCCTGGTGGTGGGACTCGACGGCACCGGCGACCAGACCAGCCAGACGCCGTTCACCATCCAGAGCATCCGCAACATGCTGGCGCAGTTCGGCGTGGTGGTGCCGCCGAACGTGAATCCGCAGCTGAAAAACGTCGCCGCGGCGGTGGTGCACGCCACGCTGCCGCCGTTCGCGCGCGCCGGGCAGACCATCGACGTGACCGTGTCCTCGCTCGGCAACGCCAAGAGCCTGCGCGGCGGCAGCCTGCTGCTGACGCCGCTGAAGGGCGCCGACGGGCAGGTGTACGCCATGGCGCAGGGTTCGGTGGCGGTGGGCGGCCTGGGCGTGTCGGGGGCGGATGGCTCCAAGATCAGCGTCAACGTGCCGAGCGCCGGCCTGATCCCGAGCGGCGCCACGGTGGAGCGCGAGGTGGCCAGTCCCTTCGCCGACGGCGGCCCGCTCACGCTGCAATTGAACCGCGCCGATTTCACCACCGCCAGCCGCGTCACGCAGGCCATCAACCGCAGCTTCGGCGAGGGCACGGCGGTCAGCCGCGACGCCGGCAGCATCGACGTGCGCGCGCCGCAGGACCCGCAGCAGCGCGTGGCGTTCGTGTCCATCATCGAGAACATCGATGTCGCCCCGGCCGATGCCCCGGCGCGGGTGGTCATCAACACCCGCACCGGCACGGTGGTGATGGGCGGCGACGTGCGCGTGTCGCCGGCGGCGGTGTCGCACGGCAGCCTCACCGTCACCATCGCCGAGCGCGCCGACGTCAGCCAGCCGGCGCCGTTCTCACGCGGCGAGACGGTGGTCACCCCGCGCAGCCAGATAGAGGTCAGCGAAGAAAAGAAACCGATGTTCCTGTTCGGGCCGATCGTGACGTTGGCGCAGGTGGTGGAGGCCGTGAACCGCGTCGGCGCCGGCCCGTCGGACCTGGTGGCGATCCTGGAGGCGCTGCGCGAGGCGGGCGCCCTGCGCGCCGAGCTGGTGGTGATCTGACGCCCATGCAGCCGGCCATCGTCTACACCGACCCGACCGCGCTGGCGGACCTCAAGCGCGCCGCCCAGGCCGACCCCGCCGCGGCGGCGCCGCAGGTGGCGCGCCAGGCCGAGGCGCTGTTCCTGGGCGAGCTGCTCAAGACCTTGCGCAGCAGCAGCCTGGGGCCGGGTCTGCTCGACGGCCCGCAGGCCGACATGTACCGCGACCTGCTACACCGACAGCTGGCGGTGCAGCTGAGCGAGCACGGCGGGATCGGTTTTGCCGACGCCATCGCGGGCGCGGTCGGCGGACAGGCGCCGGCGAGCCGACCGGCGTCGGGCCCGCCCGGCCTGCCGCGTGGCCTGGCCGGCTTGCCGGCGCTCGGCCGCCCGGCGGGCGCCGATGCCAGCGCTGCGGCCGGGTTCGACTCGCCAAGCGCCTTCGTCACCGCGCTGTGGCCGCATGCGCAGCGCGTCGGGCAGGCGCTTGGCATCGACGGGCGGGTGATCCTGGCCCAGGCGGCGCTCGAAACCGGCTGGGGCGAGCGCCTGCCGCGCACGGCCGACGGCCAGCCGAGCCACAACCTGTTCGGCATCAAGGCACACGGCTGGGGCGGCGCGGTGGCGCGCGCGCCGACGCTGGAGTTCCGCGACGGCACCCTGCAGCGCGAGTCGGCCGAGTTTCGCGCCTACGGCTCCTACGCCGAGGCCTTCGACGATTACGCGCGCTTTCTCACCGAAAACCCGCGCTACCGGCAGGCGCTGGCGGCCGGCGACGCGGCCGCGTTCGCGCATGGCCTGCAGGCCGCCGGCTACGCCACCGATCCCGCCTACGCCCGCAAGATCCTGGACGTGCTGGGCAGCCCGCTGCTGGCCGATCTGGGCGGCGCGTCCGACGCCGGAGGTCTGGCATGAATTCGCTCAACATCGGCGTGTCCGGCCTGCTGGCCTTCCAGCGCTCGCTGGACGTCACCTCGCACAACATCAGCAACGTCGCCACCGACGGCTACAGCCGCCAGCGGGCGGAGCTGACGCCGGCCAATGCGCAGTTCCTGTCCGGCAGCTATTACGGCAGCGGTGTGCAGGTGAGCACCGTGCAGCGCGCCTACGACCGCTTTGCCACCACCGAGCTGTGGGGTCAGACGGCGGCCCAGAAGAGCCTGCAGACGGTGGCCGACCTCAGCACGCGCCTGGGCGCGCCGCTGTCGGACGCCTCGTCCAGCCTGCAGGGGGCGCTGTCCGATTACTACGCCGCGCTGCGTACCGTGGCGGCCGCCCCGCAGGACGCCTCGGCGCGCCAGGCGGCGCTGTCCGGCATGCAGACGCTGGCCAGCCGGGTGCACATCCTGGACGGCGCGCTCGGTTCGCTCGAGCAGGAGGTCAACGGCCGCATCGGCGCTACGGTGACCCAGATCAGCGCGCTGGCCGGGCAGGTCGCCGACGTCAACCGGCGCATCGCCGCCGCCGGCACGGCGCCGCCGAACGACCTGCTCGATGCCCGCGACCGGCTGCTCGGCCAGCTGGCGAGCAAGATCGCCGTGCAGACCGTGCCGCAGGCCGACGGCACCGTGAACGTGATGGTCGGCACCGGTCAGGCCCTGGTCAACGGCGCGCAGGCATACACGCTGTCGGTGGGTGGTGGGCCGTACGACGCGGTGCGGCCGGAGGTTTATTTCACCGGCAGCAGCGGCACCGGCGCCGTCACCGAGCAGATGACCGGCGGCGAGCTGGGTGGCCTGCTCGATTTCCGCCGCCAGGTGCTGGACCCGGCGCGCGCCGCGGTGGGCCGCGTGGTGGCCGGCGTGGCCATCACCGCCAATGACCAGCACCGGCTGGGCCTGGACGCCACCGGCCAGCTCGGCGGCGATCTGTGGACCGACCTGTCCGGTGCGCCGCGCGTGCTGCCGGCCGCCGGCAACAGCGGCGACGGCAAGGTCAACGCCACCATCTCCGACCTGGCCGGCCTCACCGACAGCCGCTACCGCCTGGCGCGCGATGCGGGCGGCTACAGCCTGACGCGCCTCGCCGACGGCAAGGTGTTCACGCTCAGCGGCTTTCCCGGTACACCCGAGACGGTCGATGGCGTCACGCTGAGCCTCGCCTCCGGCGCCCTGAACGTCGGTGACAGCTATCTCATCGACCCCACCGGCGATGCGGCGCGGCAGTTCGATCTGGTGGTCAGCGACCCGGCGCGGCTGGCGTTGGCGGGACCGGTGCGCAGCGCGGCGGCGCTCACCAACACCGGCAGCGGGCGCATCGGCACGCCAGGCGCCGTGAGCGCGTCGGGCGATCTGCTGCAGGCGGTCACCATCACCTTCACCTCGGCCACCACGTTCGACGTCACCGATAAAAACGGCAACGCGCTGGCCTCCGGTGTTGCCTACGACCCCGCCAGCGGCGCGACGCTCGAATACAACGGCTGGAGCGTGCGCCTGGAAGGCGCACCGGCCGCCGGCGACACGTTCCGCATCGAGCCGAACACGGGCGGCAGCGGCGACGGCCGCAACGCCCAGGCGCTGGCCGGTCAGGAATCGGCGCTGGCGCTCGAAGGCGGCCGGGCCAGCGCGCTGACCAGCTACGCCGGCCTGCTGGCGCGGGTTGGCAGCGCCGGTCAGCAGGCGCGCATCGGCGCCGAGGCGCGCCAGGCGCTGGTCGACCAGGCGCAGGCGGCGCGCGAGGCGGTGTCCGGCGTCAACCTCGACGAGGAGGCCGCCAACCTGGTGCAGTTGCAGCAGGCCTACCAGGCGGCGGCGCAGGTCATCTCGATCAGCGCCAGCCTGTTCACCAGCCTCCTGAACGCGGTGTCCAGCTGATGCGCGTGTCCACGGCCGATTTCTATGCCCGCTCGCTGGCCACCATGCAGCGGCGCGAGAGCCTGGTGGCGCAGGTGCAGCGCCAGCTCGGCAGCGGCCTCAAGCTCGAAAACCCGGTCGACGATCCGGCCGGCGCGGCCAGCGTCAGCCGCTACAGCGCCGCCCTGGCGGCTGGTGATGCGTTCGACGCCACCGTGCAGCGCGCCAACGCCGCCCTGTCGGCCGAGGAGGGGGCGCTCGCCAGCGTGGGCGACGTGCTGCAGCGCGTGCGCGAGCTGACCGTGCAGGGGCAGTCGGCGGCGCAGTCGGTGCAGTCGCGCGCCGGCCTGGCGGCCGAGGTCGAGGCCCTGCGCGGCCAGCTGCTGGCGCTCGCCAACAGCCGCGGCCCGGACGGTGAGCACCTGTTCGCCGGCTACAGCGTGAACACGCCGCCGTTTCAGGACAGCAACGGACAGGTGCAGTACGTGGGCGACGGCGGCCAGCGGCGGCTCGAGATCGGCCCCGGCAACAGCATCGCCATCGCCGACGCCGGCCAGGCGGTGTTCGCCGGCGCGCCGGCCGGCAACGGCACGTTCGTCGCCGCCGCGGCGCCCGGCAATACCGGCACGCTGCAGGTGGGCGCCACCGCGGTGGTGGGCAGCTTCGTGCCGGACCAGTACACGGTGAGCTTCGGCACCGCCGCCGACGGCAGCATCAGCTACACCGTCAGCGGCGCCAGCGCCGGCCCCGTGGCCAGCGGCAGCTACCACGACGGCGACACGCTGAGCTTCAACGGCGTGTCGCTCGACCTGTCCGGCACGCCGGCCGACGGCGATACGCTGACCGTCCAGCCGGCCGGCAAGCAGGACATGTTCGCCCTGCTCGGCGAGCTCGCCGCGGCGCTGCGCCTGCCGGACGACACGCCTGCCCAGGGCGCCGCGCAGGTGACGCGCCTGAACCGCGTGCTCGAGAACCTCGACCAGCAGCTTGCGCACGTGTCGTCGGTGCGGGCGGATGTGGGGTCGCGCCTGAAAGCCGCCGAGGTCGCCGCCGATGCCAGCGCCGGCGCCAAGCTGCAGATCGAGCAGGCCCTGTCGGCCACGCAGGATTTGGACTACGCCGACGCCTCGACGCGCCTGGCCCAGAACCTGACCGCGCTGCAGGCGGTGCAGGAAACCTTCAGCCGCCTGGCCGGCCTGTCGCTGTTCAACTACCTGCGTTAAGCGCCCGCAGGGTCCGCGCCGGTGGCGGCATACGGCCGCCGCCGGCGCCGGGCGAAGGGGCCCGCTGTGTTAGACTTTGCGGCACGTCGAGGCGCTTTTTCTGCCGCCTGACGCGGCTTTTCACCGGTTCCGGTGCCCGCCCCGGGCGCAGTCCCGACCGTCCGCAGTCAGCGCGCCCAGCCGCGTACTCCTGCCCACATTCCCCAGTTTGGCGACAGCATGACCGAGTTCGCCCGCGAAGTAATAGCCGCGAACATCGAGGACGAGTTAAAGCGCTCCTACCTCGATTACTCCATGAGCGTGATCGTCGGGCGGGCGCTGCCGGACGTGAAGGATGGCCTGAAGCCGGTACACCGGCGCGTGCTGTACGCCATGCACGAGTCCGGCCACCACTGGAACCGGGCGCACGTGAAGTCCGCCCGCGTGGTCGGCGACGTGATGGGTAAGTACCACCCGCACGGCGACGCCGCCATCTACGACACGCTGGTGCGCATGGCGCAGCCGTTCTCGCTGCGCTACCCGCTGATCGACGGCCAGGGCAACTTCGGCTCGGTGGACGGCGACTCGCCGGCCGCCATGCGCTACACCGAATCGCGCCTGTCGCGCATTGCCAGTGAACTGCTGGCCGACATCGACATGGACACGGTCGATTTCGTGCCGAACTACGACGGCAAGGAGCGCGAGCCGGCGGTGCTGCCGTCGCGCCTGCCGAACCTGCTGGTGAATGGCGCCACCGGCATCGCGGTCGGCATGGCCACCAACATCCCGCCGCACAACCTGACCGAAGTGGTCAACGCCTGCGTGGCGCTGATCGACGACCCGGACATCGACCTCGACGGCCTGATGGCGCACCTGCCGGGGCCGGATTTTCCGACCGCCGCCAGCATCAACGGCGCCGCCGGCATCCGCGAGGCTTACGCCACCGGCCGCGGCAAGATTTACCTGCGCGCCCGGGTCGAGATCGAGGAAGACAAGAAGACCGGCAAGGCGAGCCTGGTGATCGTCGAGCTGCCGTACCAGGTCAACAAGGCGCACCTGCTCGAAAAGGTCGCCGAGCTGGTCAAGGAAAAGCGCATCGAGGGCATCACCGAGATCCGCGACGAGTCCGACAAGGACGGCATGCGGGCGGTGATCGAACTGCGCCGCGGCGAGGTGCCGGAGGTGGTGTTGAACCACCTCTACCAGCAGACGCAGCTGCAGTCGGTGTTCGGCATCAACATGGTGGCGCTGGTGGACGGCCAGCCGCGCCAGCTCACGCTGCGCGAGGTGCTGGATGCCTTCATCCGCCACCGCCGCGAGGTGGTGAGCCGGCGCAGCCTGTTCGCGCTGCGCAAGGCGCGCGAGCGGCTGCACATTTTGGAAGGTCTGGCCGTGGCGCTGGCCAACATCGAGCGCGTGATCGCGCTGATCCGCGGCTCGCAGACCACCGACGAGGCGCGCGCCAAGCTGACGGCAGAAGGTTTTTCGCCCGGCTTCGTCGGCGAGATGCTGGCCCGCGCGCTGGCCGCCGACGCGCAGCGCCCGACCGAAACCGGCCGCGGCCTCATCGACGGCGCGTATTACCTGAGCGACCGGCAGGCGCAGGCCATCCTCGACATGCGCCTGCAGCGCCTGACCGGCCTGGAGCGCGACAAGATCGTCGACGAGTACGGTGAGCTGGTGGCGCAGATCATCGACCTGCTCGACATCCTCGGCAGCGAGGCGCGGCTGCTGTCCGAGATCCGCCGCGAGCTGCTGGAGATCCGCGACCAGTACGGCGACGCGCGGCGCACCGAGATCGTCGCCAACCGCCTCGACCTCACCTCCGAGGACCTGATCGCCGAACAGGACCTGGTGGTCACCTTCTCGCACCAGGGCTACGTCAAGGCGCAGCCGGTCAGCGAGTACCGCGCCCAGCACCGCGGCGGCCGTGGTCGGTCGGCGGCGCGCGTCAAGGAAGAGGACTTCATCGAGCGGGTGTTCGTGGCCAGCAGTCACGACACGCTGCTGTGTTTCTCGAGCGCCGGCAAGGTGTACTGGCTCAAGGTCTACGAGCTGCCGCTGGCCGGTTCCGGCAGCCGCGGCCGGCCGATCGTGAACCTGCTGCCGCTCGGCGAGGGCGAGCGGGTGAGTGCGGTGCTGCCGGTGCGGCAGTTCGCGGCCGACCGCTACGTGCTGTTCGCCACCCGCCGGGGCCTGGTCAAGAAAACGGCGCTCGCCGACTACTCCCGCCCGCGCAGCGCCGGCATCATCGCGCTCGACATCCTGGACGGCGACGCGCTGGTCGACGTGGCGCTCACCGGCGGCAGCGATCACGTGCTGCTGTTCACCGACGACGGCAAGGTGCTGCGTTTCGACGAGCGCGACGTGCGTGTCATGGGCCGCGACGCGCGCGGCGTGCGCGGCATGAGCGTGCGGGACGATCAGGCCGTGATCGGCATGGTGGTGGCGCAGGCCGACGGCGACATCCTCACCGTCACCGCCAACGGCTACGGCAAGCGCACGCCGCTCAGCGACTACCCGCTGCGCGGTCGCGGCGGCATGGGCGTCATCTCCATCCAGACCACGCCGCGCAACGGCCCGGTGGTGGGTGCCGTGCAAGTGAGCGACGACGCCGAGGTGATGCTGATCACCAACGCCGGCACCGCCATCCGCACCAAGGTGGCCAGCATCTCGCGCCTGGGCCGCAACACGCAGGGCGTGAAGCTGATGGGCGTGGGCGAGGGCGAGCAGCTGGCGGGCCTGGCGGTGGTGGCGCCCGAGGATACCCAGACGGACGACGACGAGGCTGGCGGCGATGCGCCGGCCGATGGCGCCGCGCCGGAGCCCGGCGATGCCGGGCCGGCCGCGCCCGACACTGGCGACGAGTGATGGCAGCGGCCGCCCGCGCGGGCGGCCCGGACATGGAGACCACGATGGCACGCGTATACAACTTCAGCGCCGGCCCGGCGGTGTTGCCGGAACCCGTCCTCGAGCAGGTGCGGGACGAGCTGCTCGACTGGCACGGCAGCGGCATGTCGGTGATGGAGATGAGCCATCGCGGCAAGGAGTTCATCGACATCCAGCACCAGGCCGAAGCCGACCTGCGCACGTTGCTGGGCATTCCGAGCAACTACAAGGTGCTGTTTTTGCAGGGCGGTGCCAGTTTGCAGTTCTCGATGGTGCCGCTGAACCTGCTGCCGGTGGGCGGCAAGGCCGATTACGTGCTGACCGGCTCCTGGGCCAAGAAAGCGGCCGCCGAGGCCAAGCGTTACGGCACCGTCAACATCGCCGCCAGCAGCGCCGAGACCAACTTCAACCGCATCCCAACCCAGGCGGAGCTGAAGCTCGACCCCGGCGCCGCCTACGTGCACATCACCGGCAACAACACCATCTTCGGCACCGAGTACCACTACACGCCGGACACCGGCGCGGTGCCGCTGGTGAACGATGCCTCCAGCAACATCCTGTCGCGGCCGCTCGACGTCAGCCGTTTTGGCCTCATCTACGCCGGCGCGCAAAAAAACGTCGGCCCGGCCGGCCTCACGCTGGTGATCGTGCGCGACGACCTGATCGGCCGCTGCCGCGAAGGCGCGCCGACCCTGCTCGACTACGCCATCCACGCCGAGAACGATTCCGCCTACAACACGCCGCCCACCTTCGCCATCTACGTGGCGGGGCTGGTGTTCAAGCACCTGTTGGCGCTGGGCGGCCTGCCGGCGGTCGAGAAGGCCAACATCGAGAAGGCCGAGCTGCTGTACGGCTTGCTCGATCGCAGCAGTTTCTACCACTGCCCGACCGAGCCGGCCAGCCGCTCGCGCATGAACGTGCCGTTCACGCTGGC
>NZ_JAQVGQ010000289.1 GCF_028696615.1 Immundisolibacter sp.
CGCACTTGTCCTGTCAGCAGGTCGACGATGCCCTTCAGGCGCTGGCCCATGCCGATCGGCCAGCTCACCGGCGCGCAGGCGATGCCGAGCACGGACTCGATCTCGTCCAGCAACTCCACCGGCTCGCGGCCCTCGCGGTCCAGCTTGTTGACGAAGGTGATGATCGGCGTGTCGCGCAGGCGGCACACCTCCATCAGCTTGATGGTGCGTTCTTCAACGCCGCGCGCGGCGTCGATCACCATCAGGCACGAGTCGACCGCCGTCAGCGTGCGGTAGGTGTCTTCGGAAAAGTCGGCGTGGCCGGGCGTGTCCAGCAGGTTCATCACGCAGTCCCGGTAGGGGAACTGCATCACCGACGAGGTGACCGAGATGCCGCGCTCCTTTTCGAGCGCCATCCAGTCGGAGGTGGCATGCCGCGCGGCTTTGCGCGCCTTGACGGTACCGGCCAGCTGGATGGCACCGCCGTACAGCAGCAGCTTTTCCGTGAGCGTGGTCTTACCCGCGTCCGGGTGGGAAATGATGGCGAAGGTGCGCCGGCGGGCGACCTCGCGTTCGAGTTCGGTCATGCAGGGATCAGCGTCGCCGACGGGGCCGCCGGCAGTGGGCAGGTTCGATGGAGTGACTAGATGGGGACGGCGCGGCGCTCAGGCAATGTCCCGGGCCAACTGCAGGGCGTCTTCGCGCACCTCGCCGGGCGCCGCCGGGTAATAGGATTTTCGCACGCCGACGCGCCGAAACCCAAGCGATTCGTACAGCGCCCGCGCCACGGTGTTGGATGGCCGCACTTCCAGATACACCGTGTGCGCCTTGTAGCGGTCGGCAAGATCCAGGAAATGCTCCACCAGCAGCCGCCCGATTCCACGCCCGCGAAAGGCCGGTGACGCGCAGACGTTGAGCAAATGCGCCTCGCCGGCCGCCACGGACAGGATGCCGTAGCCGGCCAGTACGCCGTCCACTTCCAGCACCCGGCACAGATAACCCACGCGCAGGCAGTCGCGGAAGATGCCCTCCGACCAGGCCTGCGCGGCCGGGTAGGACTGCCGCTCGATGGCCGCCACCGTCGGCACGTCCGCCGCCGTCATGGGGCGCAGCGTCACTTCGCCGCCGCCCGGCTCGGGCGAACGCGCGGCCATCAGGCGGCGCCTGAGCTGCGCTGGCGGTAGACGTCCTGCGCCAGGCACAGGTCATCCCACACCTTGCGCTTTTCCAGTGGCGAACGCAGCAGGTAGGCCGGGTGGTAGGTGGCGACGATGGGCAAATCCGTTCCGCGCCAGCGCCACACCCGCCCGCGCAGGCGGCCGATCGGCTCCTCGCTGCCGAGCAGGTTCTGCGCCGCCACCTTGCCGACCGCGAGGATGAGTTTGGGCTGGATCAGCGCGATCTGCCGCTCGAGAAAGCCCGCACAGGCGGCGACTTCGTCCGGCGCCGGGTCGCGGTTGTTCGGCGGCCGGCATTTGACGATGTTGGTGATGTACACCCCTTTTTGGCGGTCGAGGCCGATTGCCCGCAGCATGGCATCCAGCAGCTTGCCGGCGCGCCCGACGAACGGCTCGCCGCGGGCGTCTTCTTCCGCGCCCGGGGCCTCGCCGACGATCAGCCAGTCGGCGTTGCGGTCGCCCACGCCGGGCACGGTGTGCGTGCGCGTGCGGCTGAGGCCACAGGCGGTGCAGGCGGCGACCTGCGCGGTGAGCACGGACCAGGCGGCGGCGGAGTCGGTCGCTGCGGCGGCGGGAAGCGGCGCGCCCGCGGGCACCGGCATGACGGGGGGCGTTTCGCGCGCCTGCGGCGCAGGCGCGGCCTGCGGCTGCGCCGCCAAGACCTCGGCAACCGGTCCGGCCGGCGGCGTGCGCCGCACGTAGCGCACCACGCCCAAAGCATCCAGATAAGCGGCTTGGCGCGGTGTGACGGGCATGCGGTTGAACCGGGGCGATGACGGCGCCACCTATAATACCGCCCGCATGAATACCGCCCGGCCCATCACCCCCCCTGCCCTGCTGAACCCACCGCTGCCGGCCCGCCCCGGCGAGCGGCGCGACTGGAGCGGCCTCACCGGCGCCAGTCAAGCGCTGGCGCTGGCCGAAGCCGCGCTCGCCGCGCCCGGCCCGCTGCTGGTGGTGGCCGCCGACACGCCGGCCGCCGAGCGCCTCACGCGCGAGATTCCGTTCTTTGCCGGCGCCACGCTGCCGGTGTTGAGCTTCCCGGACTGGGAGACGCTCCCCTACGACGCCTTCTCGCCGCACCAGGATTTGATCTCCGAGCGCCTGGCGGCGCTGCACCGCCTGCCGCGGCTAGACCGCGGCGTGCTGATCGTGCCGATGGCGACGCTGATGCAGCGCCTGCCGCCGCAGACGTACCTGGACGCCTACAGCCTGCACCTGAAGCGCGGCGATCGGCTGAACCTCGCCGACATGCGCGAGCGCCTGATCCGCGCCGGCTACACGGCGGTCAACCAGGTGATGGAGCACGGCGAGTTCGCCATCCGCGGCGGGCTGCTGGACTTGTTCCCGATGGGCAGCGACACGCCGTTTCGGGTCGAGCTGTTCGACGACGAGGTCGACTCCATCCGCCGCTTCGACCCCGACACCCAGCGCTCGCAGGAGAGCCTGCCCAGCATCGATCTGCTTCCCGGGCGCGAGTTCCCGCTCAACCCCGCCGCCATCGAGCGCTTCTATCAGCGCTACATGCAGGTGTTCGAGGCCAACCCGGCGCGCTCGACGTTGTATCGCGAGTTGCAAGCCGGGCGTCCGCCGGCCGGTATCGAGTTCTATCTGCCGCTGTTTTTCGAGACCACCGCCACGCTGTTCGACTACCTGCCGCCGGGCACGCTCATCGCCTGGCAGGAGGGCTGTTTGGCAGCCGGCGACGCCTTCTGGGCCACGGTGCG
>NZ_JAQVGQ010000063.1 GCF_028696615.1 Immundisolibacter sp.
TCTCCACCAGGCGCAGCAGGCGCTCGCATTGCCGGCTGCACTCCTGACAAGCCTGCGGGTGGCACAGCACCAGCGGGTAGCCCACCACCTCGTCCAGCGGTACCCGCTTGTGCGCCAGCAAGGGGTGTCGCGTGGGTATGGCCACCACGAGCGGGTCTTGCCACACCGGTATGGCGACCAGTCCGGCCTGCATCTCGCCGGCCATCGCAAAGGCGGCGTCGTACAGGCCGTTGCCCAGCCCGCCCACCACCTGCGACAGCGGCGCCTCGAACAGCCGGATGCCCACTTCCGGCGCCTCCTCCCGGCACAGGGCGAGCAGTGCCGACAGGCGGGCCGGCCCGACGCCGCCGGCCAGGGCGATGCGCAGGGTGTCCCGGTGTCCCGCCGCGACCGCACGCGCCTTGGTCCGGGCGTGCTCAAAGGCCAGCAGCACGCGCCGGGCCTCCTCCAGGAACGCCTGCCCGGCCGGAGTCAGGCGCATGGTCCGCGACCTGCGCTCCAGCAGCGCTACGCCCAGGTCCGCCTCCAGTTGGCGAATCGTGCGCGACAGGGGCGACTGCTCCACATGCAGCCGCCGCGCCGCCCGGCCGAAGTGCAACTCCTCGGCTACGGCGATGAAACAGCGAAGATGGCGTAAGTTCATGTATTTCCCCCAAACGTACGGAGTCCATTCCTCTGACTGTAGGGAACTGCATGGGTGCTTCCCGGCGGCGATGCCGGTCACAGAGGCTTGGCAATCGCCGCCCTCCGGCCTTGTGTCGTCGGCACGGGGGGGCGACTGTCCAACGCAAGGCCGGTTGTCCATTCCGTGTAGCCTTGGCGGATAATTGCGAATAATTCCATTATTGTCTTCGTCCAAGCGAGGTAAGCGCGGTGGGCTGCACCGATCGCGACACCAGCGATGTTCGTGCGCAGTGCCCGGCACATCGACGGATTTTTCGGCGTCGCGGATGCGGCATCGTCTTCGTAGCCCCGATTCGCAGGGAAGGCCTGTGCCACGTTGCTTGGCTGCCTGTCCCGGCATGGTATGGCAGCAGCACCGGGACCTTGGGCATTCAATGCCCGGGGTTGGTGCGCCGGCCTGTCACACGAGCGTCGGCGACGAGCCCGTTCCCGACGGGGATGACTGCTTCGACGCGATGCAAACGAAGGAGGTGCTGACGGGAATGTAGATGGAGATGTGGCGCCCGAGGCCGAAGGAGAAAAAGACAGACAGGAGGCGGCCGTGGATTTCAGATTGCTGCGTTACTTCGTCGCAGTTGCGGAAGAACTGCATCTGGCCCGTGCAGCCGAGCGCCTGGGCATCGCACAATCGCCTCTGTCGCGTGCGATGCGCGATCTGGAAAGCCAGCTTGGCGTGCAGCTGTTCGACCGCGGCACCCGCCGGACGCGGCTGACCTGGGCGGGCCAGGTGTTCCTCGGCGAATGCCGGCGCGTGCAGGCCGCCGTGGAGCAGGCGGTCAGGAGCGCCAAGGCGGCGGCGCAGGGCTACCAAGCCCATCTGCGCATCGGCTTCTGCGACAGCTTGGCGCAGCCCCGCATCGCCACCTTGCTGGCGCGCAGCCGCGAGGATGATCCCGAGCTGGAGATTCGCGTCTTCGACCTGCCGTTCGCGCAGCAACTGAACGTGCTGCGCAACGATCTGCTGGACATCGGCTTTGCGTTGTCAAACGCGGTGCATGATGGCCTCGTCGCCGAGCCGGTGTGGACCGATCCGCTGTCGGTGATCCTGCCCGCACGCCATCCCTTGCTGGCACACGTGCAGGTGCCGCTGGCCGAAGCCCTGAAATTCCCGCTGGTTCTGTGCCATCCCGATTCGGGATCGGGCTGCCGCCATCAGATCCAGGCGGTGCTGCAGGACGCGGGCACGCTGCTCAGGGTGGTCGATGAGGTGACCAGCCTGGGCGTGATGTTGACCCTGGTCGGCGCCGGCTACGGTATCGGCTTCGCCATCGCCTCGCACGTGCAGACGCTGCAGCGGCCGGACATCTCCATTCGTCCCCTGGCCGGTACGCCACCGATGCTCTCTACCTACCTGCTGCGCCGCCAAGGGGAACCCTCGGAGCCCATGAAGCGGTTCATGGAGCGAGTGATGGCCATGACCGCGCGGTCGGAGGAGTGAGCCGTTTTCGTGATGGTCGCAGGCGCCAACGAGGCAAGCGCAGGACATGCTACTACGGTAGACGGCTAGCAGGAGGTCCGTGGTAAAACGCGATGCGGTGTTGCTTCCTGTGCGGGCTGCCGCTGGTTGCGGCGGTATTTTCGGCGCTTGTTCCACTGGAATCTGGCGCCAATGTGTATAACGATGTGAGTAATATGCGCCATATAGACGAATATTTAATTTATAGATCAATAGATTACATGTAATATGTTACTCATGCTCGACAACTACGACTCGTTCACCTACAACCTGGTGCAGTACCTGGGCGAGCTCGGGGCGGAGGTGGTCACCCACCGCAACGACCGCATCAGCGTGGACGAGGTCGAGCGTCTCGCGCCCGAGCGGATCGTGATCTCGCCCGGTCCGTGCACGCCCGACCAGGCCGGCATCTCGCTCGAGCTGATCCGCCGCTTCGCCGGGCGGGTGCCGATTCTGGGCGTGTGCCTGGGTCACCAGGCCATCGGGCAGGCGTTTGGCGGGCGCGTCGTTCGCGCCGACGAGGTGATGCACGGCAAGACCTCGCCGGTGTACCACGACGGTCAGGGCCTGTTCGCGGGGCTGCCCAATCCGTTCACCGCCACGCGCTACCACTCGCTGGTGGTCGAGTGGGCCACGCTGCCGGAGTGTCTGCAGGTCACCGCCTGGACCTGCCACGCCGACGGGCAGCGACACGAGATCATGGGCCTGCGGCATCGGCAATGGCCGGTGGTCGGTGTGCAGTTTCATCCGGAATCGATCCTCACCCAGCACGGCCATGCCCTGCTTGCGAATTTCCTGGCCATGCCGGCCGGCGGGTCTTGAGCATCCAGGCGGCCATCGCCCGCGCCGTGGCGGGCGATGATCTCGACAGCGCCGAGATGAGCGCGGCCATGCGCGCCATCATGCAGGGCGAGGCGACGCCGGCGCAGATCGGCGGCCTGCTGGTGGCGCTGCGCATGAAGGGCGAGACGGTGACCGAAATCGCCGCCGCGGCGCAGGTGATGCGCGAGTTCGCGCTGCCGGTGGAGGTTTCGCCCGAGCACCTGGTCGACACCTGCGGCACCGGCGGCGACGGCGCGGGTCTGTTCAACGTGTCGACCGCGGCCGCCTTCGTGGTGGCGGCGGCCGGCGGGCGGGTGGCCAAGCACGGCAACCGCTCGGTGTCGAGCGCCAGCGGCAGCGCCGACGTGCTGGAGGCGCTCGGCGTGCGCATCGAGCTGCCGCCGCAGGCCATCGCCCGCTGCATCGACGCGGTCGGTTTCGGCTTCATGTTCGCGCCGGCCCATCACCGCGCCACGCGCCACGCGCTGGGACCGCGCCGTGAGCTCGGCATCCGCACGCTGTTCAACCTGCTGGGGCCGCTCACCAACCCGGCGCGCCCGCCGCACCAGGTGGTGGGCGTGTACAGCGCGGCGCTGGTCGAGACCATCGCGCAGGTGCTGGGGCGGCTCGGCAGCCGGCACGTGCTGGTGGTGCACGCCGAGGATGGTCTGGACGAAATCAGCCTCGGCGCCGCCACGCAGGTGGCGGAACTCAAGGACGGCGCGGTGCGCTGCTACTGCCTCGCGCCCGAGCAGTTCGGCTTTGACCGCGTGCCGAGCGCGCAGCTGGCAGTATCCGACCCCATGGCCAGCATGAGCGTGCTGCGCGCGGTGCTGGCCGGCGAACCCGGGCCGGCGCGCGACATCGTGGCGCTGAACGCCGGCGCGGCGCTGTACGTGGCCGGGCTGGCCGGCTCGCTGGCGGACGGCATCGCCCGGGCGCAGTCCATCCTTGCCAGCGGCGCCGCGCTCGAGCGCGTGCACGCGCTCGCCACCCTCACGCACACCCTGACCGCATCATGAACACCCCGGACGTGCTCAAGAAAATCCTCGCCGCCAAGGCGGACGAACTGGCCGCCGCGCGCCGTGCCCGCCCGCTGCCGGCAGTGCGCCGTGAGGCAGAGTCCATGCCGCCGGCGCGCGGCTTTGCCGCGGCGCTCGCCGCCCGCGCCGGCCGCGGCCGGGCGGCGGTGATCGCCGAGATCAAGCAGGCCTCGCCGAGCAAGGGCCTGCTGCGCGCCGATTTCGACCCGCCGGCGATCGCCCGCAGTTATCTGGCCGGCGGCGCCACGTGTCTTTCGGTGCTGACCGATGCGCCGTTCTTCAAGGGCAGTCTCGATGACCTGCGCGCGGTGCGCGCCGCGGTCGATCTGCCGCTGCTGCGCAAGGATTTCCTGCTCGACCCGTACCAGGTGTACGAGGCGCGCGTCGCCGGTGCCGACTGCATCCTGCTGATCGTGGCGGCGCTCGACGACGCGCTGCTCGCCGATCTTTACGCCGCCTCGGCCGAGCTGGGCCTGGACGCGCTGATCGAAGTGCACGACGAGCGCGAGCTCGACCGCGCCATGCGTCTTGCGCCACGCCTGCTCGGCGTCAACAACCGCAACCTGCACACCTTCGAGACGCGCCTGGACACCACCGTGCGCCTGGCCGCGCGGGTGCCGCGCGAGTGCACGCTGGTGGCCGAGAGCGGCATCCACAGCGCGGCGGATGTCGCGCTGATCCGCAGCGCCGGCGTGCACGCGTTCCTGGTCGGCGAGGCCTTCATGCGTGCGGCCGATCCCGGCGCGCGCCTGGCCGAGTTGTTCCCGCCGGAGGATTGACCATGTCGCACCGTCCCCCGCCGCACGCCGGGCTCCGGCACGTGGCGCTGTTCGTCGAGAACCTCGAGGCTTGTGAGCGGTTTTACGTCGACCTGCTCGGCCTGCACGTCGAATGGCGGCCGGACCCGGACAACGTGTATTTGAGCTCCGGCCACGACAACCTGGCCTTGCACCGCGGCCCGCCGCCGGCCGCGCACGGCCAGCGCCTGGATCACATCGGCTTTGTACTGCGCGCCATCGAGGACGTGGACCCCTGGCACACGTTTCTGCGCGACAATGGCGTTCAGATCGTCGCCGCGCCGCGCACGCACCGTGACGGGGCGCGCAGCTTCTACTGCCTGGACCCGGCAGGCAACCGGGTGCAAATCATCTTCCATCCCCCCTTGGTCGGCGCGCTGCGCCCGCTGCGGTAATTGCCATGCCCGAATTCGACGACAAGCTCAAGCTGCATGGTTTCAACAACCTCACCAAGACGCTGAGCTTCAACATCTACGACATCTCCTACGCGCTCACGCGCGAGGCCCAGCAGCAGTACATCGATTACATCGACGAGACCTACAACGCCGAGCGCCTGACGCGCATCCTGAGTGAGGTGGCCGACATCATCGGCGCCAACATCCTGAACATCGCCCGCCAGGACTACGACCCGCAGGGCGCCAGCGTCACCATGCTGATCTCGGAGGGCCAGCACGGCGCCGGTCACCTGCCAGCGGAAGGCCCGGGGCCGCGACCGGATGCGGTGGTGGGGCATCTCGACAAGAGCCACGTCACCGTCCACACCTACCCCGAGCAGCACCCGGACAACGGCATCAGCACGTTCCGGGCCGACATCGACGTGTCGACCTGTGGGCAGATTTCGCCGCTGCGGGCGCTCAACTTCCTGATCCACAGCTTCGAGTCCGACATCGTCATCCTGGACTACCGGGTGCGGGGCTTCACGCGCGACGTGCGCGGGCGCAAGCACTACATCGACCACACCATCCACTCGATCCAGAACTTCATCGAGGCCGACACGCTGGCGCGGTTTCACGCCGTGGACGTCAACGTCTACCCGGAAAACATCTTCCACACCAAGTTGCGCGTGCGCGAGTTCGATCTCGACAACTACCTGTTCGGCGTCAACGCCGCCGACCTGCCGAGCCAGGAGCGCGCCGCCACGGCGGCGCGCCTGGAGCGCGAGATTCAGGAAATCTTCTACGCCACCAACATGAAGTAGGCCGGGCGCGGTCCGCCGGCGGCTCACAGCCGCTCGGCGGTGCTGGTCATCAGTTTGGCGGCCAGGCGCATCAGGCCGCGCAGCGGTGCCGGCAGCTCGCGCCCGCCGGCGCGCCGGGCGTCCTCGCCGTGCCGGACCTCGTCGCGTCGCATCTGTTCGATCACCGCGCGGCTGCGCCGGTCGCCGGCCGGCAGGCGCGTGAGGTGGTCGTCCAGGTGCGCCTCCACCTGGCGCTCGGTTTCGGTGATGAAGCCAAGACTCCAGGCATCACCCGCCAGGCCCGCCAGTGCGCCGATGGCGACCGAGCCCGCGAACCAGGCCGGGTCGAGCAGGCTGGCGCGCCCGCCGAGCGCGGCCAGGCGCTGCCGGCACCAGGCGACGTGCGCCGCCTCCTCGGCACCCGCGGTGCGCAGGTGATCCAGCATGCGCGGCGAGCGCGCCGTCAGCGACTGGCCCAGATAAAGCCCCTGCGCGGCCAGTTCGCCCGCATGGTTGACGCGCATCAGCGCCGCCGCCTGGCGGCGTTCCGCGGCCGTCAGTTCAGTCGCTTCCGGTGGCATGTCGGCCAACTGGGGGGCGGCCGCAGCCGGCGCGCCCGGCAGGCGGCGCAGTACCTGGTCTGCTGCCAACAGCAGACGATCGATCGGGCTGAAGTGGATGTCGGGCATGGGTGGTCGCGCTCGGACGGATAGAACGAAAGTCTATACTTGCCCACCGTGGTAGCCGTCGCGTCGACCCGCCGCCAATGAACGAAACCACCTCCACCAAGCAGCGCTTGGAGATTCCCGGTCCTGCCGGCGCGCTCGAGGTCCTGGTCGAGCTGCCGGGGCAGGCGGGCGGACCGCTGTGCGTCATCTGCCATCCGCATCCGCAGTACGGCGGCACGCTCGACAACAAGGTGGTCTACACGCTGGCGCGGGCGGCCAACGAGCTCGGCGCGCTGGCCGTGCGGTTCAATTTCCGCGGCGTGGGGCGCAGCGCCGGCCAGTTCGATCACGGCGTGGGCGAGGTCCAGGACCTGCTGGCGGTGGTGGACTGGGCGCGCGCCGCGCATCCCGGTCGCGCGCTGCACCTGGCCGGCTTTTCGTTCGGCGCGGCGGTGGCGTTGCGTGGCCACCAGGCGGCCGGCGCGTCGAGTCTGCTGCTGGTGGCGCCGCCGGCCGGCATGGACTACTTCGATCAGGCCGCCGCGCCACAGGTGCCATGGCGGGTGATCCATGGCGCCCGCGACGAGCTGATTGCGCTAGATGCAGTGCAGCGCTGGCTGCAGACGGTGGCCGAAGCGCCGCCGCTGAGCGTGCTCGACGACGCCGATCACTTTTTTCACGGGCGCCTGACGCCGCTGCGCGAGGCGATCAAGGCGTTCTGGGCGCCGCTGTTCTCGCCGCGCCTTGACAGCGCGGGCGCCTGTGCATAGCATGCACGGCCTTTTTTGACTGGCTTCCGACTAGGCATGAAGACGACAGTTAGCGCGACGCCGCAGACCATACGGCAGGACTGGTATCTGGTGGATGCCGACGGCAAGACGCTCGGACGCCTGGCGTCGGAGATCGCCCGCCGGCTGCGCGGCAAACACAAGCCGCTGTACACGCCGCACATGGACACCGGCGACTACATCGTGGTCATCAATGCCGAGAAGGTGCGTGTCACCGGCCGCAAGCTCACCGACAAGGTGTACCAGCACCATACCGGCTACATCGGCGGTCTGCGCACCGAGAGCCTGTCCGATCGTCTGGCGCGCCGTCCGGCGCTGGTGCTCGAGCAGGCGGTCAAGGGTATGCTGCCCAAAAATCCGCTTGGCCGCGCCATGTTCAGCAAGCTCAAGGTTTACGCCGGCAGCGAGCACCCACACACCGCCCAGCAGCCGCAGGCGCTGGACATCTGAACTCACGTCCTTCGGACTTCGTCATGCCAGCAGTGCAGAACAAAATTTCGGTCGGTCGTCGCAAGTCGGCCTCGGCGCGCGTCATCCTGCGTCTGGGCAAGGGTGACATTTCGATCAACGGTCGCAGTCTCGACGAGTACTTCGGTCGTCCCACCTCGCGCATGCTGGTCCGTCAGCCGCTGGAAGCGGTCGGCCGGCCGGACAGCTTCGACCTGCGTATCACCGTCAGCGGCGGCGGCCCGAACGGGCAGGCCGGCGCCATCCGCCACGGCATCACGCGGGCGCTGATCGAGTTCGACGAGACCTTCCGTCCGACGCTGCGCAAGGCCGGTTACGTGACGCGTGACGCGCGCGAGGTGGAGCGCAAGAAGGTCGGCCTGCACAAGGCGCGCCGCGCGCCGCAGTTCTCCAAGCGCTAAGCCGCGCCCGGAAGTTCCGGGTGGGGGATCGTCCAACGGTAGGACAGCGGACTCTGACTCCGTCAATCTAGGTTCGAATCCTAGTCCCCCAGCCACCATGCCCAACAAAAAAGCCCGGCTTGCTCGTCATGCCGGGCTTTTTTGTTGGGCATGAGGTTTGTTCTACCTTTGGCGCCAGACCGGTAACGGTGGTCAGATGGCGGGCGTTCGGTGCGCCGCGGCACGCCCGTCGGGCGGAATGTCGAGGTCGGGCGTGGCGCGGTGACTTGGGTTTGCGCCGCACACTTGCGCGGTTGTTTCACGAATGGGTGAGGAATCGGTCATGATCAAGGTCGCCATCGTCGGCGGTACCGGCTACACCGGAGTCGAGTTGCTGCGCCTGCTGCTGCAGCACCCGCGGGTCGAGCTGGCAGTCATCACCTCGCGGGGCGAGGCGGGCCGGCCGGTGAGCGCGTTGTTCCCGAGTCTGGCGGGACGACTTGAGCTGGCGTTTTCGGATGTCGACGTGCGCACGCTTGCGACCTGCGATGTCGTGTTCTTCGCCACTCCCAACGGCGTTGCCATGCAGCAGGTGCCGACCTTGCTCGACGCCGGTGCGCGGGTGATCGATCTCGCCGCCGATTTTCGCCTGCGCGACGCGGCGCAGTGGGAGCGCTGGTACGGCATGCCGCACGCCTGCCCGCAGTTTCTGGAGGAAGCCGTGTACGGTCTGCCGGAGTTGAACCGCGAGCGCATCGCCGCGGCGCGGCTGGTTGCCAATCCGGGCTGTTACCCGACCGCGGTGACGCTGGGCTTCGTGCCCTTGCTAGAGGCGGGCCTGGTGGATGGCGGTGATCTAATCGCGGACTGCAAATCCGGCGTCAGCGGCGCTGGCCGGCACGCGCGGGCGGATCTCGCGTTTTGTGAGACCAACGAAAACTTCAAAGCCTATGGCGTGTTCTCCCACCGCCATCAGCCGGAAATCGTGCAGACGCTCGCTGCGGTCACGGCGGGGGCGGTGCCGCAGCTGACCTTCGTGCCGCACTTGCTACCCCTGAACCGCGGCATCCACGCCACGCTTTACGCGCGCCTGCGCGCCGCTGGGGCGGCCGACCTGCAGGCATTGTACGAGTCGCGCTATCGGCAGGAGCCGTTCGTGCGGGTGCTGCCGCCCGGCAGTCATCCACAGACCGCCGAAGTGCGCGCCGGCAACGACTGCGCGATCGCCGTGCACGCGGCCGGCGACCGGGTGGTGGTGCTGTCGGTGATCGACAACCTGGTCAAGGGCGCCGCCGGGCAGGCGATCCAGAACATGAACCTGATGTTTGGTTTCGACGAGACACTCGGCCTGCGCCAACCCGCGCTGCTGCCTTGAGTGCCACCCGCAGGCGCTGTGCCGGCGGCGCGCTGGCGGCGTTTGTGGCCGGTTTTCTGCTCGCCGGCTGGTGGCGGATGCATCCACAGGCGCCGGCTGCGCCAACGCCGACCGTGGTGCCGCTCGACGAAAGCGCGCGCTTGCGCGAGGAAAACGCCGCGCTGCGCCAGCTGCAGGTGGTCGACCGCGAGGCGCAGGTGGTGCTGCGTCGCCAATTGGCCGAGCTGGCGGCCCAAAATGGCGAGCTGCGCCGCCGCTTGCGGGTGTTGCGCGATGCGCTGGTGCCGGACGGTCGGCTGCCGGATCTGGGCGTGGGAGACCTGCAGCTGGCGGCGCGCCGTGCCGATGCGCTGATCGCCTACCGATTGCTGTTGGTCGGCTCGCCGCCGGCCGGTGGTGGCGGCACGCTGGTCGGCAGGGTGGAGCTGTGGGGTGTCGGAGAGCTCGACGGGCGCGCGCACGAAGTCCGTTTGGCGCGCCAGCCACTGGCCATCGAGCGCTTGCAGGCCTTTTCCGGTAACGTGACGTTGCCGGTCGGGTTTCGGCCGCAGCGGCTGCGCGTGTTGCTCGAGCCACGCGGTCAGCCGGCGGTGGCGTTCGAGTTCGTCTGGCGGGATCTGCTGGCGACCGATGCGTCCGTGCCGGCTGGAACTTCCTCGCCCTGAGCGGGTCTCATCGAATCCCCCATCGGGTGCTTGCGCGCCCGTGCTTTTTGCGGAGTGATCTGCCCATGTCCAATGCTGCTCCTGTCGTGTTCACCGAAAGCGCCGCCCGTCGGGTGGGCGAGCTGATCGCCGAGGAAGGCAATCCGCGGCTCAAGTTGCGCGTCTTCATCAGCGGCGGCGGTTGCTCGGGGTTCCAATACGGTTTCACGTTCGACGAGAACGTGGAGGAGGGGGATTGCGCGGTGGCGACCGAGGGGGTGACCTTGCTGATCGATCCGCTCAGCCTGCAGTACATGGAAGGCGCGGAAATCGACTATCGGGAGGATTTCCAAGGCGCCCGCTTCGTGATCCGAAACCCGCAGGCGACGACCACCTGCGGCTGTGGGTCCTCGTTCAGCGTCTAAGAGCTTGTGAATTTTTCAAGCTCTCAGGCCGGCCAGGGATGGCCGGACGCGAATCGAGCCCGTAAGGGCTTGATTCGCGGGAGCCCGTCCGGGCGTGTACCGGACGGGCGACGCAAGAAATGCGCAGGACGCGCATTTCTTCACAAACTCTGAGAGCTTGTGAATGTTTCAAGCGCCGAGGCCGGCCAGGGATGGCCGGACGCGCGACGCAAGGAATGCGCTGGATGCGCATGCCTTCACAAACCCTGAGGAGCCGCCAAAAAATTCCCGCCGTGGAATTTTTGGTTCCCCTGTGGCGCGGCTTCAGGGCAGATAGACACAGCCAAGGATGACCGGCCGCGGCGCACCGGTGATGGTGCGCAGGTCCAGCGCCGCTTCGCGGACCCGCTGGCGTGCCAGCCAGGCAAACGCGAGCGCTTCCACCCACTGCGGGTCGATGCCGGCCTCGGCGGTAGTACCGACGCGCAGGTCGGGCAGGCGGCGCGCGATCCGTGCCATGAGGTCGGTGTTGCGCGCACCGCCGCCGCAGACGAGCAGCTCCAGCAGGTCGGGCTCGTCCCGTAGCGCGTCGGCAACGGTTGCCGCGGTGAATTCGGCCAGTGTGGCCTGCACATCGGCCGGCGCGAGCGCCGGCAAGCCTCCCAGCACGTCATCCAGCCAGTGCAGGTTGAATTCCTCGCGGCCGGTGCTTTTCGGCGGTCGGCGAGCCAGGAAAGGGTGGGCGAGCAGCGCGCTCAGCAAGGCACCGTTCACCTTGCCGGCGCTGGCAAAGCGGCCGGCGTCGTCGTAGCGCTGGCGCAGGTGGCGCTGCGCCCAGCCGTCCAGCAGCACGTTGCCGGGGCCGGTGTCCCAGCCGCGGGTTTCGTCGCCCAGCAGCGTGATGTTGCCGATGCCACCAAGGTTGAGCACGGCGCGGCGGCGTCCGGTTTGTCCGAACACGGCACGATGGAAGGCCGGGGCGAGCGGTGCGCCCTGCCCGCCGGCGGCCACGTCGGTGCTGCGAAAATCGGCCACGGTCGCAATGCCCGTGCGCACTGCGATCAGCGCGGGGTTGCCGATCTGCAGGCTATGCGGTGCCGGGCTGGTCGGGGCATGGCGGATGGTCTGACCGTGACAGCCGATCGCGCGCACAGATTGAGGCGCCAGTGCTGCCGATTGCAGTAACTGCAGCGCGCAATCGGCAAAGCGCTCGCCGAGCAGGTGATGCAGGCGCAATGCTTGATCGAGATCGACACCGCCGGGCCGTTGCAGCGCCTCGAGCTGATGGTGCAGGTCATCGGCGATGGGTGCGCTGCAGGTGGCCAGCAACCGCGCTGGGCGGTCGGGCGCGAACTCGGCCAGGACGCCGTCGATGGCGTCCTGGCTGGTGCCACTCATCAGCCCGATGAAGCGCTCGGCGGGCCGTGCGTCGCTCACTGCTGCAGCGGCTGGTCGGCCTGCGCCACCGCGCGCGACGACAGAGCATCGAGCTGTGCCACCCACGCGGAGGTCTGGGCAAAGAAGTGCCGGCGGTACGTCTGCGGCAGGTCCTGGGTTTCTGGTAAGGCCACGGTCAGCGGGTCTTTGGTTTGCCCGTTGACCTGGAATTCGTAATGCAAATGCGGGCCGGTGGCCCAGCCGGTGGCGCCGACGTAGCCG
>NZ_JAQVGQ010000290.1 GCF_028696615.1 Immundisolibacter sp.
CCGGCCGCACGGCGGCGCGCAATGAGGCGCGCCAGCGTTTTGACCGTCACCGGCTCACTGCCGGCCACGGCCTGCAGTTCCCGGTACAGATTGTCGGCCACCGTGATGGCGTTGCCGCCGAGCCCCAGGCTGAGTGCCGCCACCAGCCGCTGCGGCACGCCCTCCACGCCCAGCGCGCAGGCCAGCGCCATCGGCGCCAGCAGGTGGGCGCCGTCGAGGTGCCCCACCAACAGCTTGTCGCGCAGCGTGGCCCAGGACGGCTGGCGCACCAGCGTCACGTCGAGCCCGTAGCGCGCGAAATAGCCACGCTCCAGCGCCACCACCAGCGGTGCCGCATCGGTGAGCGGGATGTAACCCAGACGCACCCGCGACAGCTCGGGCGATGGTTGATTTGGGCTCATTTGAATAACTCGGCGGTGTCGATCACCCCCTGGGCAATCTCGGCGATGGTCTTGTTCTGATCCATGGCCAGTTTGCGCAGCGCGTGGTAAGCGTCGTTTTCGCTGCGACCACCGCGCGTCATGAGGATGCCCTTGGCGCGCTCGACGAGCTTGCGCTGCGCCAGACTGGTGCGCGCCTGGGCCAGCTCGCTCTGTAATGACGCGTACTGCCGGAATCGCGCGATGGCCACCTCCACCACCGCCCGCACGCGGCCCGGCTGCAAGCCATCCACCACATAGGCGCTGACCCCGGCCTCGATGGCCTGGCGGATGGTGTCGGCGTCGGACGCGCTGGCGAACATGACCACCGGGTGCGGGTTGTCGCGCGACAGGCAGCGCATGTTCTCGAGGATGTCGCGGTCGGGCGAGTCGAGGTCGATGATCACCACGTCCGGCTTGCTGACCGAAACCGCGCGCAGCAGACCGTCCGCCGTGCCGAGTTCGGCCGCCACGGCAAGACCCGCCTGCGCCAGCGCGCCCGCTATCAGCGAACGCCGTTCGAGGTCGTCGTCGACCAACATGACGCGCAGCGGGGCGGATGGCTTCATAGACACCGGCGGTGAGGAAGTGGGTCGGCACTGCGGAGCATCGGGCGTGCCAAGCCCGCGCGATACGCGCCGGCCGATGAAGGTCCCGACGCGTGCGCCATACTGTCCCGGTCCGCACTTGCGAGGAGGGTCCACCGATGCAGCTGTACGGCTATCACCGCTCCGGCAACACGCGCAAGGTGCGCCTGTGCCTGGCGGAACTGGGCGTCGCCTGTGAACTGGTGACGATCGATCTGACCACCGGCGCCCAGCGCGCGCCGGACTACCTGCGCCTGAACCCGAACGGCGTGGTGCCGACGCTGGTGGACGGCGAGCTCGTGCTGTGGGAGTCGTCGGCCATCCTGCTGTACCTGGCCGAGAAGTACCCGCACGGCGACCTGCTGCCGTCACGGCTCGACGAGCGCGCCCGCGTCTACAAGTGGCTGGTGTGGCAGCCGGCCACCTTCAACCCGCCGCGCCAACGCCTGGTGGCGGAGCTGGCCAAGCCCGAGGCGGCGCGCGACGCGCAGGCCATCGCCGCGCTGCGCGAGACCATCGCCCGCAATCTCGAAATCCTGGCCGAGGCGCTCGGTGGCGGCGACTACCTGCTCGGCCGCTACACGCTGGCGGACCTGGTGATGCTGCCGCACCTGGCGGCGCTGCACGATATGGCGTTTCCGCTGCCGGGCACCGTGCACCGTTACTACGAACGCCTGGCCGCCCGCCCGGCCTGGCAGGCGGCGCTGGCCTGGCCGCGCTGACGACGCCCGGCCGGCGCCGCACGGATCGCCCCCGCCTCAAGCCAGCTCGCACAGCAGATCGCCGGCCCGCACCGCATCGCCGGCCTGCACCAGCAGGCGTTTGACCGTGCCGGCGTGCGGTGCCGCGACCAGGTTCACCATTTTCATGGCCTCGGTGGTCACCAGCCGCGCGCCGGCCGCGACGGTCTCGCCTTCCTTCACGTGCACGGCGGCCACCTTGCCGGCCATGGGCGCGGCGATGTGGTTCGGGTCGTCCGGGTCGGCGCGCTCGCGCTGCTGCTGTTTGCCGCCCGCCGCGCGGTCCTGGATGACGATGTCGCGCCGGCGGCCGTTGAGCTCGAAAAACACCTGCCGCGTGCCGTCCGGTTCGAGCTCACCGACCGCCAGCAGCTTCACGATCAGCGTCTTGCCTTCCTCGATGGTGACGGCGCGCTCTTCGCCGGGCCGAAGGCCGTAAAAGAACGTCGGCGTGTCGATCACCGACACGTCGCCGCAGCGCTCGACAAAGCGCACGTAGTCGCGGAACACCGCCGGGAACATGGCCTGCGCGACCAGGTCCTCCTCGCTCGGCTTGCGCGCGCCGGCGGCCTTGCGCGCGGCGTCGAAGTCGTACGGCGGCAGCAGTTCGCCCGGGCGTTTTTCGAGCGGCTTTGCGCCCTTGAGCACCGCCTTTTGCAGCGCCTTCGGGAAACCGCCATCCGGCTGGCCCATGCGCCCGGCGAGCAGGTCGACGAAGGCGTCCGGAAACGCCAGCTCGTCGGCGCGGTCGATCACGTCCTGCGGGGTAAGGTCGTTCTGCACCATGAACAGCGCCATGTCGCCGACCGCCTTGGACGATGGCGTCACCTTGACGATGTCGCCCAGCATGTCGTTCACGGTGCGATACGCGCGCTTGACCTCCGCCCACCGCTCGCCAAGGCCGAGCGAGATGGCCTGCGCGCGGAAGTTCGAGTACTGGCCGCCCGGCATCTCGTGCTCGTAGACATCCGCCGAGCCGGCCTTGAGGCCGCACTCGAACGGCGCATACGCCTCGCGCGCCACTTCCCAGTAATCGGCCAGCGCCTGCAGCCCGTGCGGGTCGATGCCGGTGGCGCGCTCACCGCTCGCCAGCGCATAGACCAGCGCGTTCAATGACGGCTGCGAGGT
>NZ_JAQVGQ010000291.1 GCF_028696615.1 Immundisolibacter sp.
AGCGGATCGACGCCGGTGGTGGGCTCGTCCAGGATCAGCAGGTCCGGGTCGTGGATGAGCGCACAGCACAGGCCGAGCTTTTGCTTCATGCCGCCGGACAGCTTGCCGGCCGGCCGGTCGAGAAACGCAAACAGCCCGGTGGCGCGCGTCAGCATCTCGATGCGCCGCGCCCGCTCGTCGCCGTCGTGGCCGAACAGGCGGGCGAAGAAGTCGAGGTTCTCGGCGATCGACAGCGTCGGGTAGAGGTTCTTGCCCAGACCCTGCGGCATGTAGGCGATGCGCGGCAGGATGCGCCGGCGCTGGCGGGCGTCTGCAAGGTCCACGCCGAACACCTCGACTCGGCCTTGCTGGATGGCGCGCGCGCCGGACACCAGCGCCAGCAGGCTCGACTTGCCAACGCCGTCCGGGCCGATCAGGCCGACCATGCCGCCGGCCGGCAGGTCGAGCGTCACGTCCGTGAGTGCGGCGACTTTGCCGTAGCGCAGGCCGACGCCCTGCAGGCGCGCGACCGGCGCGCGTGATGACGGCACGCTGGCGGGGTGCGGCTCGCTCATGGCGGCAGCTTGACCTGCAGCGTATTCGGCCAGGCGGCGTTGTGGTCGACGCGCACGTAGGCCATGCCCGGCAGGCCGGTCTTGACCTGCTTGAGGTGCTTTTGCAGCAGCTCGGGGTCGATGTTGGCCTTGATGCGGAACATGAGCTTCTGGCGCTCTTCGGCGGTCTCGACGGTCTTGGGCGTGAACTGCGCCACGTCGGCGACGAACGACACCCGCGCCGGCACCACGTACTGCGGGGCGGCGTCCAGCACCAGGCGAACCTCGTCGCCCAGCGCCACCCGCCCGGCCTGCGCCGTGGGCAGGAAGAACGTCATGTACACGTCGGCCAGATCGACCAGGTTCAGCACCACCCCGCCGGCCGGCAGCACCTCGCCGGGCTCGGCCACGCGATACTGCACGCGCCCGTCGCGCGGCGAGCGCAAGAGGCTGTCGTCGATGTCGGCCTGGATGCGTTCGATCGAGGCTTGGGCCGCCTCGACCGCCGCGCGGGCGTCGATGACCTGCACGCGGGCGGTGCCGAGCGCTGCCTCGGCCGCTGCCACCTGCGAACGCGCCGCCGCCACTGCCGCCACCGCCGCCTCGAAGCGCGCCTGCTGGTCGTCGAGCTCCTGCTCGGAGATGGCCAGACGCGCGCTCAGCTCGCGCGAGCGGGCGAGGTGTTTTTGCGCCGCCACGCGTTCGGCTTCGTTTTGCGCCACCCGTGCCTCGGCGGCGCGTTTTTCGGCCTCGCGCTGGCGCACCAGGCTCTCGGCGGTGTCGACACTGATCCGGGCCCGCTCCAGCTGCGCCACCGCCTCGGCGCGCTGCGCCTCGAGCACCGCCGTGTCCATCCGCGCCAGCTCGGCGCCGGCGCGCACGAAATCGCCCTCGTCGGCCAGGATTTCCTTGACGCGGCCCGGGATCTTGGCGGCGACGTCGATCTCGGTCGCCTCGATGCGCCCGTTGCCGCTGGCGATGCCGTCCAGCTGGTGGTTGCGCTCGATCAGGTACCACCAGCCGGCATACGCCAGCGCGGCGGCGACGATGATGGCGCCGAGTACCATTCCGGCGCGTTTCCAGCGCTGGCGGTTTTCAGTCGTCACGCTGCCTCCTGTGGTCGGCCAGCAGGCCGGGCGGGGACCGCTGAAAAATCCGCGAACGGGTTTTCAGCCGTTTCAAGTTTGACTACGAACCGAGCGGCGTCGCCATGGCTGCGATCAAAAACCCAGTTTGCCGCAGGTCCGTGCCGCCGGCCACGACGCCGGTTCGTCTCGACGCCCGCGGCCGGCGTACTTACCATTTCGCAGGCCGTCCGCCGTTCGGACGACGTCCGAATCCAGCAGGGGAAACCATGTCCGACGAGAAGATCTATCCGGTACCGGCCGATTTTGCCGCCCGCGCCCACATCAAGGCGGCCGACTACCAGGCGATGTACGCGCGCTCATTGGCCGATCGCGACGGCTTCTGGGCCGAGCAGGCCGAGCGCTTCGTCACCTGGTTCGAGCCCTGGCAGCGGGTGTGCGACGAGGACCTGGCGCGCGGCCACATCCGCTGGTTCGAGGGCGGCAAGCTGAACGCGGCCTACAACTGCCTGGACCGGCATCTCGAAAGCCGCGGCGGGCAGACGGCGCTGATCTGGGAGGGCGACGATCCGGCCTTCTCGCGCCACGTGACTTACCGCGAGCTGCACGACGAGGTCTGCCGCCTGGCCAATGTGCTGAAGCACCGCGGCGTCAAAAAAGGCGACCGGGTGTGCATCTACATGCCGATGATCCCGGCCGCGGTGGCCGCCATGCTGGCCTGTGCGCGCATCGGCGCGGTGCATTCGGTGGTGTTCGGCGGCTTCTCGCCGGAGTCGATCAAAAGCCGCATCCTCGATTCCGACTGCCGGGTGGTGATCACCGCCGACCAGGGCCTGCGCGGCGGCAAGCCGATTCCGCTGAAGGCCAACGTCGACCAGGCGCTCGAAGGCTGCCCGGGCGTGCACACGGTGCTGGTGTACCGCCACACCGGCGCCGAGATTGGCTGGCAGGACGGCCGCGACGCCTGGTACCAGGAGCAGCTCGCGGCGGCCAGCGCCGACTGCCCGGCCGAGCCGATGGACGCCGAGGACCCGCTGTTCATCCTCTATACCTCGGGTTCGACCGGCAAGCCCAAGGGCGTGCTGCACACCACCGGCGGCTACCTCACCTACGTGGCGATGACGCACAAGTACGTGTTCGACTACCACGACGGCGACGTGTACTGGTGCACGGCGGACGTCGGCTGGGTGACCGGAGATCGGAAGAGCGTCGTGTAGGGG
>NZ_JAQVGQ010000064.1 GCF_028696615.1 Immundisolibacter sp.
CAGGCCGTGGTCCAGCATGCCGCCCGGATAGGCGTGGTGGTGGTTCTCGGAGGCCGGGAACTGCTGGACCAGCTCGGCGTAGCGCTCCAGTGGGGCGAGGTAGAGCGTGGCGAACTGCCGGCGCGACAGCGACGTGCGCTGCCAGATGTGTTCCAGCAGTTTCTGCCGACGCGGCGTGGCCAGCAGCGATGCGGCCGATTCCGGCCGCGTCAGTCCCGTCGGCATGCCGGCGGACGATGGACCAGGACCAGGCGGCAGCCCTTTGCGTTGGAACAGCGCGAGCATGAAGTACCTGCGGTAGCGGCGGGAGCGGGGCCTTGTCGCCTTTTCGGGTAGGGCCTTTCCCCTTGGCCTCCCTTCCCTTGTCCCTTCCTGGCCCTTTGGCCTTTATCGGAAGCCTTTGGGTATAGGGCCGCTGCTGCGCGGGCGCCACGATGAATGCGGCATGGGGTACTCCCGGCAAGCCCCCCGAATCGATAAATGCCGGACCAGCCAGGCTACCGCGGCCAGCGGCGAACCCAGCGCAGCGGCGCCCAGGCCCTGATCCACGGCAACGCCGTCGATACTCAGGAGCACGCCGACCAGGCGCAGGTCGCCGCAATCGGACAGCGCCCGCGGCGCGCCCAGCAGGTAACGCGCCGCCGAGCTGTTGTCGGCGATGTTGTCGACCGCTTTGAACCGGTAGTCGCGGTAGCGGCTGTCGACCACCTCGATGGCCGGCAGCACGGCGGCGGTGGCGGCCGCCACCTGCTCGGACGTCACCGCCTCGCCGTGCAGATCGCGCCCGAGCAGGATGGCGATCTCCGGCTCCACGCGAGGCTGGATCAGCGCGCCGGCCGGCAGGCGCGGCTCGGGCAGGCGCATGTCCGCCAGCAGCACGCCGCTGTTGGGATGCTCCACGCCCATCTGCTGGCGCATGGCGGCGCTGGTGAAGCCGAGCTTGTAGCCCGCGCGCACGCCGCCGTGCAGGCGCAGCAGCTCGGCCTGGATGGCGTAGGCGTCGGCCTCGGTCAGGTCGGGGTAAGCGTCGCTCAGTGGCGCTGTGGCCTAGGTCTGGCCTGCGGCCTGCCGTAAGCGGGCAGCGAGCGTGGCAACCGTGTCGGTGGCGAGTGTCATGACCGGCTCCTGGGCAAGGCGGGGTGGCGAGCATAACCGTGGCCGGCGAGGATCCGCCGTGGCGCTGGACACGCGCCGGCAGTTGCGGCATACAGGGCGCGTCATGCGCCGTCTGCAACGCTTCCTGCTGTGTGTGCTGTGTGCCGCGCTGCCCTTGCGGGTCGGCGCGGGGGTGCTTGACGTTCCGGCGCCGTGCCCGATGTCGCCCCCGCAGTCGCAGGCGACGGCGCCGGTCACCGATGCCGCCAGCGATCTGGCCGGCATGGATGCCTGCTGTGAGCATGGCGACCAGGCCGGCGGCGCGTGCAAGGCCGGGCAGGATTGCCCGTGCGGTGGCCCTGGCATTGCGGTGACTTCCGCTGGCGCCGTGCCTGGCCCGCGGGCTGCGCTGCGGGCGCTGCCCGTGCGCTTACTGGTGGCTGCCTGCCATTCCTGCGCCGTCTGGCGACCCCCGACTCTGATCTGACTTCCTGACGATCTCGCGTGTCGCCGCTGCCCGGGCAGCGGCTCTCGTGCGGTCGGTGGGCGCGCTTGAACCGTGCCCACCGCTCGCCCGAATCGACCGGATTCGCTTGGAGTTGGAGCATGCACTCGCCTATTTCCCCTGCCGGCCGGTTCGGCCGCGCGGCGGCGCTTGCGCTGCTGGCCGGATGCGCCGGCCTGGCGGGCGCCGAGCCCTTGTCGTTCGCCCGCGCACTGGAGCTGGCAGTTGGCGAAACACCGGCGCTGCGTGCCGACGCGGCGCAGCTCGCCGCCGCCCGCCACGCCGTGTTGCCGGCCGGGCAGTTGCCCGATCCGAAGCTCGTCCTGGGCCTGGACAACCTGCCGATAAACGGTCCTGACCGGTACCGGGTCGGCGAGGACTTCATGACCATGCGCCGGGTCGGGTTGAGGCAGGAGTTTCCCAACCGGGCCAAGCGCCAGGCGCGCGTGGCAGTGGCGCAGGGCGAGGCCGCGGTTGCTGCAGCGCAG
Source organism: Immundisolibacter sp. (assembly GCF_028696615.1). GTDB lineage: Bacteria > Pseudomonadota > Gammaproteobacteria > Immundisolibacterales > Immundisolibacteraceae > Immundisolibacter. Next base: position 2,089 of record NZ_JAQVGQ010000064.1, read on the forward strand.
ATCGCGATCACCCGCCAGCAGGTGCGCCAGCAGGCGGCCCTGGCCTGGATCGCCCGCCACACGGTGGAGCGGCAACTGGCGCATATCGACGCGCTGCGCGCCGAGAACCGGCTGCTGGATGCTGGCGTGCGGGCACGGATTGCCGGTGGCGGCGCCGCGGCGGCGGACGCCGTGGCGCCGCGCCAGGAAGCGGCCGCGATCGACGCCTTGCAGGATCGACTCGAAGCCCGGCGCGAGCAGGCTATCGCCCGCCTCGCGCGCTGGGTCGGCGCGGCGGCGCGCGAGCCGCTCACCGGCGCCGTGCCCGACTGGCCGATCGACCGGGATGCGCTGCTGCGGCGCCTGCACGCGCATCCGGACCTGGCGGTTTTCGACGCCAGGGCGAGCGTGGCCCAGGCCGCCATCGCCCAGGCGCAGGCGGCCAAGAAGTCCGACTGGGCGCTGGCGCTGGCCTATCAGCAGCGCGGCCCGCAGTTCAGCGACATGGCGATGCTGGAGCTGAGCTTCGACCTGCCGCTGTTCACCGCCCGCCGTCAGGACCCGACCATCGCCGCCCGCCGCGCGCAGCGCGACGCGCTCGATGCACAGCGGGAGGCCACGCTGCGCGAACACGCCGCCGAGCTGGACACGGATCTTGCCGAGTACCGTCGGCTGGGCCGGGCGCTGGCGCGCCAGAACCGGCAACTGCTGCCGCTGGCGGCGGAAAAGGTCGCGCTGATCGAAGCCGCCTGGCGCGGCGGCCAGGCCAGCCTGACCGAGCTGATCGGCGCCCGTCGCGAGCGGATCGAGGCTGAACTCGAGGCGATTGCCCTGCACGGCGAGCGCCAGCAGATGGCGGCCCGGCTGCATTACGCCTATGCCGATGCCGGCTCCGGGGAGCTGCCATGAAAGCGTTCCGAAGTGTCTTGTTGTTGCTCGTGGCGGCGGCTGTCGGTAGCGGCGCCGGCGCGCTGGCCGGCCGCTGGTGGACGCTGCGCAGCGCCGAACCGGCTACCCCTGACGCCCCGCCGGGCGATGCCGCGGGCGCCCGGCGCGAGGTGCTGTACTGGTACGACCCCATGTACCCGCAGCAGCGTTTCGAGCGGCCCGGCAAGTCGCCGTTCATGGACATGGAGCTGGTGCCGCGCTACGCCGACGAGGGGGTGGACCCGGCCGCCGGGCAGGGCGGCGTGAAAATCGATCCGGTCCTCACCCAGAACCTGGGGATGCGGCTGGCCACGGTGGAGCGCGTTTCCCTTGTGGCACACGTCGACGCGAGCGGCATCGTCGGCCTGAACGAGCGCGCAGTGGCGGTGCTGCAAAGCCGCGCTGCCGGCTTCGTCGAGCGCGTGTGGCCACTGGCGCCGGGCGATGTGATGACTGCCGGGCAGCCGCTGGCGCAGCTGCGGGTGCCCGAATGGGCGGCGGCGCAGCACGAATTCATCGCCGTGCGCGGCGCGGATGATGCCGCCCTGCTGGCGGCGGCGCGCGAGCGGCTGCTGTCGCTTGGCATGACGCTGGCCGAGGTTCGCGCACTGGAGCGAGGTGATGCTGTACAGGCGCGCCATACGGTGCGCGCGCCCATCGGTGGCGTGCTGGAGTCCCTCGACGTGCGCGCCGGCATGACCCTGGCCGCCGGCCAGACGCTGGCGCGCATCAACGGGCTCGATCCGGTGTGGCTGGAAGTGGCAGTGCCGGAGGCGCAGGCGCGTCAGGTGACGGTTGGTGCGCGTGCTGAAGCCCACCTGGCCGCAGCGCCTGGGGAGACGGTTGTCGGGCGGGTGACCGCGCTGCTGCCGACCCTGAACGACGCCACGCGCAGCCTGCGGGTGCGGGTCGAGCTGCCCAACGCGGATGGCAGGCTGCGGCCCGGCCAGTCGGCGCAGGTGCAGCTGGTCGGCGACGGCGCGGACACGGCGCTCGCGGTGCCGACCGAGGCGGTGATCCGCACTGGTCGGCGGGCGCTGGTGATGGTAGCGAGCGACGGCGGACGTTACCGGCCGCAGGAAGTCACCCTTGGCCCGGAGCTGGGCGACAAAACGGTGATCCGCGCCGGCCTGGACGAGGGCCAGCAAGTCGTTGCCAGCGGCCAGTTCCTGGTCGATTCGGAAGCCAGCCTGCTCGGCATCGGCGTTGGCCCGGCTGCGGACCGGCCAGTGGCTGCGCCACACAGCGGGCATGTTCAGGGGGATGGGGCGGGGGCCGCGCCGTGATCGCCCGCGTCATCCGCTGGTCCGTGGCCAACCGCTTTCTGGTTTTGCTGGCGACGCTGCTGGTCACCGCCTGGGGCATCTGGGCCCTGCGCAGCACGCCCATCGACGCCCTGCCGGACCTGTCCGACGTGCAGGTCATCGTGCGCACCGCGTATCCCGGCCAGGCGCCGCGGGTGGTGGAGGATCAGGTCACCTATCCGCTGACCACCACCCTGCTGTCGGTGCCGGGGGCGAAGACGGTGCGCGGTTTCTCGTTCTTTGGCGACAGCTACGTCTACGTGCTGTTCGAGGACGGCACTGATCTTTACTGGGCGCGCTCGCGGGTGCTGGAGTACCTGAGCCAGGTGCAGTCGCGCCTGCCGCCGGGTGCCCGACCGGCGCTGGGGCCGGATGCCACCGGCGTCGGCTGGATTTACCAGTACGCGCTGGTCGACAAAAGTGGCCGGCACGACCTGTCGCAACTGCGCGCCCTGCAGGACTGGTTTTTGCGCTTCGAGCTCAAAACCCTGCCCAACGTGGCCGAGGTGGCGAGCATAGGCGGTATGGTCAGGCAGTACCAGATCGTGCCCGATCCGGTGAAGCTGGCGGCGCTGGGCATCACTCACCAGGCGCTGCGCGCCGCCATCGAGGGCGCCAACCAGGAGACCGGCGGCGCCGTGCTGACGCTGGGCGAGGCTGAATTCATGGTGCGCGCCAGCGGCTACCTGAAGACGCTGGAGGACTTTCGCGCCATCCCGCTGCAGCTCGTCGGCGGCGTGCCGGTCACCCTGGGCGACGTGGCGCAGGTTCAGCTCGGCCCGGAAATGCGCCGCGGCGTGGCGGAACTCGACGGCGAGGGCGAGGCCGTCGGCGGCGTGGTGATCCTGCGCTCGGGCAAGGATGTGCGCAGCACGCTGAGCGCCGTGCACGCAAAGATCGCCGAACTGCGCGCCGGCCTGCCGCCGGGGGTGCAGATCGTCACCGCCTACGACCGCAGCCAGTTGATCGACCGCGCGGTGGACAACCTCGCGCGCAAGCTGATCGAGGAGTTCATCGTCGTGGCGCTGGTGTGCGCGGTGTTCCTGTGGCACCTGCGCTCGGCCGGCGTGGCCATCGTGGCGCTGCCGCTGGGCGTGCTGATCGCGTTTGGCGTCATGCGCCAGCAGGGCCTGAGCGCCAACATCATGTCGCTGGGCGGCATTGCCATCGCCATCGGTGCCATGGTCGATGCCGCCATCGTGATGATCGAGAACGCGCACAAGAAGATCGAGGCCTGGCAGCACGTGCATCCGGGACAGACGCTGGCCGGCGAGGCCCGTTGGCAGGTGATGACCGAGGCCGCCACCGAGGTCGGTCCGGCGCTGTTTTTCTCGCTGCTGATCATCACCGTGTCCTTCCTGCCGGTGTTCCTGCTGCAGGCGCAGGAGGGCCGGCTGTTCGGGCCGCTGGCCTTCACTAAAACGTTCGCCATGGCGGCCGCGGCCGGACTGTCGGTGACGCTGGTGCCGGTGCTGATGGGCTACTGGATTCGCGGCCGGCTGCCGGACGAGACCCGCAATCCCCTGAACCGCGTGCTGATCAGGCTCTATCGGCCGCTGCTCGAAGCGGTCCTGGCCTGGCCAAAACTCACCCTGGCGGTGGCGGGGCTGGTGTTCCTGACCGCGCTGTGGCCGCTGGCGCGCCTGGGCGGCGAGTTCCTGCCGCCGCTGGACGAGGGCGACCTGCTGTACATGCCAAGCGCCCTGCCGGGGCTGTCGGCGCAGAAGGCGAGTGAGCTTTTGCAGCAGACCGACCGCCTGATCAAAACCGTGCCGGAGGTGGCGCGCGTTTTCGGCAAGGCCGGCCGCGCCGATACCGCCACCGACCCGGCGCCGCTGGAGATGTTCGAGACCACCGTGCAGTTCAAGCCGCGCAGCGAGTGGCGGCCCGGCATGACGCCGGAAACATTGCAGGCCGAGCTGGACCGCGTGGTGCGGGTGCCGGGCCTGGCCAATATCTGGATCCCGCCCATCCGCAACCGTCTGGACATGCTGGCCACCGGCATCAAGAGCCCGATCGGGGTCAAGATCGCCGGCAATGACCTGGCCGCCATCGACCGTGTTGCGCAGCAGGTCGAGCGCGTCGCCAAGACGGTGCCGGGCGTGAGCTCCGCGCTGGCCGAGCGCCTCACCGGCGGGCGCTATGTGGACATCGACATCGACCGTGCCGCCGCTGCCCGCTACGGTCTGAACATCGCCGACGTGCAGTCGGTGGTGGCCGGCCTGATCGGCGGCGAGACCATCGGCGAGGTCGTCGACGGCCGCGCGCGCTACCCGATCAACCTGCGCTACCCGCGCGCCTGGCGGGGCACCCTGGAGCGGCTGCGCGAGTTGCCCTTTATCACTCCGGCCGGCAGCCAGATCACCCTGGGGATGGTCGCCCGCGTCGAGGTCGCCGATGGCCCGGCCATGCTCAGGAGCGAGAACGCGCGTCCTGGTGGCTGGGTCTACATCGATGCCCATGGCCGCGACCTGGCCGCGGTGGTCGGCGATCTGCGGCGCGCCATCGGGCGGGACGTGCAGCTCGACCCGGGCATGAGCCTGGTCTATTCGGGGCAGTTCGAGTTCCTGGAACGCGCCAACGCCCGCCTCAGGCTGGTGGTGCCGGCGACGCTGGGGGTCATCTTCGTGCTGCTGTACCTGAGCTTTGGCCGCGGCGGCGAAGCGCTGCTGATCATGGCCACCCTGCCGTTCGCCCTCACAGGCGGCGTGTGGTTCCTGTACCTGCTCGGCTACAACCTGTCGGTGGCCACCGGCGTCGGCTTCATCGCGCTGGCCGGGGTCGCGGCCGAGTTTGGCGTGATCATGCTGCTGTACCTGAAAAACGCCTGGCGCGAGCGCCTGCAGCGGGGCCAATCGAGCGAAGCGGACCTGTGCGATGCCATCCGCGAGGGCGCCGTGCTGCGCGTGCGGCCCAAGGCCATGACCGTGGCGGTGATCGTCGCCGGCCTGCTGCCGATCTTCTGGGGTGAGGGCGCCGGCAGCGAAATCATGCGCCGCATCGCCGCACCCATGGTGGGCGGCATGCTGACGGCGCCGCTGCTGTCCCTGTTCGTGATCCCGGCCGCCTACCGGCTGCTGCGGCGCCGTGATCGCGGCGCTTCGACGTCACCTGGGTTGTTCGCCGTGGAGGAATCGCCATGACCGTGAACGAACTGGCCCGCACCGCCGGCGTGCCGGCGGCCAAGGTGCGCTACTACGCCCGGCGCGGACTGCTGCCGGCCCGCCGCGATGCGGGCAACGGCTACCGCTGTTTCGGTTGGCCGGCGCTGGTGCGGCTGCGCTTCATCGTCGCCGCCCGGGCGCTGGGCTTTACGCTGCGCGACATCGCCCGCTTGCTGCACGAGGCCGACGCCGGCCGTTCGCCTTGTCCGGGCGTGCGCGAGCTGCTCGACCGGCGGCTGGCCGACATCGCTGCGCAGCGCCGCGCGCTGGCACGCAAGCAGGCCCGACTGAAGGCACTTCGGGCGCGCTGGCAGGCCGCACCGGACGGCCAGCCGGACCCGCAGCGGCTGTGCCCGCTGCTCGACAGCGTTCCGGTCGATGTTCTGAACGGGGTCGGCGACGCCTGAACGCCGCATCACGCACTGTCATGGGGGACACGACATGAGGGTATTTTCGAAGCTTGGTGCGCGGCCGCTGGGCCGAACGCTCGGCGTGCTGGCCATCGGCGCCGCGTTGATGCTGGTGGCCGGCTGGCTGCCCGGTGGGGCCAAGGCGACGCCACCGGCAGTGACGGTCTACAAGACCGCCAGCTGCGGCTGCTGCGGCGCCTGGGTCGCGCACCTGCGGGGGGCGGGTTTCGTGACCCAGGTGCACGACGTGGCGGACCTGCAGGCGGTCAAGACGCGCCTGGGCGTGCCGCAGTCGCTGGGCTCCTGCCACACGGCCACAGTCGGCGGCTATGTCATCGAAGGCCACGTGCCGGCGACCGACATCGCCCGTCTGCTCGAGCAGCGGCCGGCGGCAAAGGGGCTGGCGGTGCCGGGCATGCCGCTGGGCTCGCCCGGCATGGAGCATGGCGATCGGCAGGAACCCTACCGGGTGCTGCTGTGGGGCACGGGTGCGCCGCGGACCTTCGCCGAGTACCCGGCGGCCGGGCGCTGAGGGCGTGCCCGGCGCCTCGGCACCGGCCGCTTGACTTGTGTCCTGGTGCCAGGTCCGAGCATGACTGCATATGCCGCACGGCGTGAGGTGCCCGGCCGCACCGGGCGGAGGTGAATCGTGATCAAGCAGCTTCTGATGGGCGTCGTCCTGGGCCTGCTGCTGATGCTGGCGGGCGGGCTTGCCATGGTCCTGGGCGGGCTGCCGAACGTCGCCGCCGGCTGGCGCGATCCGCCCATCCTGGCCTGGCTGCTGCACACCACCTATGAGCGCTCGGTGGCCCGCCGCGCCGCGGGCATCGAGGTGCCGTCCACCGCCGATCCGGGTCACGCGCTCGCCGGCGCGCGCGCCTTCGAGGAGATATGTACGATCTGCCACACCCCGCCCGGGCGGGAGCCGACGGTGCAGAGCGCGGGCCTGAACCCATCGCCGCCGGCGCTCACCGAGCTCACCGCGCGGCGCACGCCCGAGGAGGCGTTCTGGGTGATCCAAAACGGCGTGCGCATGACCGCCATGCCGGCCTTCGGCCCGACCCACATGGACGCCGAGCTGTGGCAGCTCGTGACCTTTCTGTGGCGGGCCCGGGGGCTCGACGGCGCCGGCTACGACGCGCTGCTTGCACGCGCCCGCCGCCTGCCTGCCGGCGACGGCCACGCCCACCGCCACGGCCCGGACGGCGCTGATCCGCCCGACCAGGCGCCCGCCGCCGCACCGGCGCCCAGCGGTCACGACCACCACCAAGGAGACGACGCCCATGCGCACTGACCGTACCCGCCGGCGCGTGCTCGCTGGCTTGGCCGCTGGCGGCACGCTCGCGGGTCTCGACTTGCTGGCGCCGGCGTGGGCGCGGCCGATCGGCGGGGCGGTCGGCGCCCGTCAGCCCGGTCCGTCGGAGTACGACATCCGCATCGCGCGCACGCGCATCCCGATCGCGGGGCGCGAGGCCTACGCCCACACCCTGAACGGCACCGTGCCGGGGCCACTCATCGAGCTGCACGAGGGCCACGAGGCGCGGCTGCGGGTGCACAACACGCTCGACGAGCCCACCTCCATTCACTGGCACGGCCTCCTGCTGCCGTTCGAGATGGACGGCGTGCCGGGCGTGACCTTTCCCGGCATCGCGCCGGGGCAGAGCTTCGAGGCGCGCTTTCCGGTGCGTCAGGCCGGCACCTACTGGTACCACAGCCACTCCGGCTTTCAGGAACAGACCGGCGTGTACGGCCCGCTGGTGATCCACCCCGCCGGCGGCTACGCCGAGCCCTTCGAGCGCGACTACGTGGTGATTCTGTCGGACTGGACCTTCGAGGACCCGTGGGCCGTGATGAAGAAGCTCAAGAAGCAGAGCGACTACTACAACTTCCAGCAGGTGACCTTGCCCGAGGTGATCGCCGGCGGCGCGGCGGGCTGGCGCGACTGGCTTGCCTGGGGCGCGATGCGCATGAGCCCGGCGGATATCGCCGACATCACCGGCTACACGTACACCTACCTGCTGAACGGCCTGCACCCGGACGGCAACTGGACCGGCCTGTTCCGCCCGGGCGAGCGCGTGCGGCTGCGCTTCATCAACGCCTCGGCGATGACGTACTTCAACGTGCGCATCCCCGGGTTGCCGATGACGGTGGTGCAGGCCGACGGGCAGGACGTCGAGCCGGTGGAGACGGATGAGTTCCAGATCGCCGTGGCCGAGACCTACGACGTGCTCGTCACCCCCGGCGAGGACCGTGCCTACACCGTGTTCGCCGAGGCCATGGACCGCAGCGGCTACGCGCGCGGCACGCTCGCCCCGCGGCCGGGCATGGCAGCGGCGGTGCCGGCGCTGCGCAAACCGGTGCGCCGCACGATGGTGGACATGGGCATGGACCATGGCGCCGGCGGCCACGCAGGCCACGGCGGTGGCGGGTCGGCCGCGGCCGCCATGCCCGGCATGGACCACGCGGCGATGGGTCACGCCATGCCGGCCCCAGCGCCGGCCGGTGCGAGCGCAGCCGATCACGCCGCCATGGGCCACGGCCCGCCGGCCGGCGGTGCGCCCCACGCCGGTCACGCCGGTCCTGAGCCGGCCGCGCCGTCCCGCGGCGTGCTGGGCGGCACCGACCACGCGCCGCATGGCGCGCACGCCGCGCCCCTCGACCTCGCGCCCGGACGCGTGCGCAGCGCGCGCACCGGCCGCGAGCGCGCCGCGCCGGGGCCCGTGGCCGGCCAGCACGACGCGGATACGCACGGCGTCGGCAACCAGGCGGTGGCGATGGTGCAGCGCGACCGCACCGCCGAGGCCGGCCTGGGCCTCGACCGCGAGGAGCACCGCGTGCTGGTCTACGCCGACCTGCGCAGCCGCGCGCCCGGCGCCGATCCGCGACCGCCCGGGCGCACGCTCGAGCTGCACCTCACCGGGCACATGGAGCGCTTCATGTGGTCATTCGACGGCAAGAAGTTCTCGGAGGTGAAGGCGCCGATCGAGGTGGGCTACGGCGAACGCCTGCGCATCGTGCTGGTCAACGACACCATGATGGAGCACCCCATCCACCTGCACGGCATGTTCGTCGAGCTCGACAACGGCCAGGGCGAGTACCTCCCGCGCAAGCACGTCGTGAACGTGCGCCCGGCCGAGCGCATGACGCTGCTGCTCACTGCCGACGAACCCGGCCGCTGGGCCTGGCACTGCCATCTGCTCTACCACATGCACATGGGTATGTTCCGCGTCATGGAGGTGGTGTCATGAAGCCCATTATCGGAGGCATCGGCGCGGCGCTGCTGGGCCTGGTCGGCGCGGCGGTTCACGGGGCGGAACCCGGCGCCGGCGCACCGGCGGATTTCCCGCACGTGCACGAAGACGATCATCCCTTCGGGCTGGCCCTGATCGACCGCCTCGAATACCGCGACGACGAGGGGCCGAACCACCTGCTGTGGGACGCGCAGGGCTGGTACGGCGGCGACTACAACCGCCTGTGGCTGAAGACCGAGGGCGAAAGCCCGGTCTCGGACAGCAACGGCGAGTTCGAAGGGCAGGCGCTCTACGGTCGGCTGATTGCGCCGTACTGGGACCTGCAGGCCGGCCTGCGCTACGACCGCACCTTCGGCAGCGGGCCGGACCGCGACCGCGCCTTCGGCGTGCTGGCCGTGCAGGGCCTGGCGCCGTACCGCTTCGAGACCGATCTGGCCCTGTTCGTGAGTGAGGACGGCGACCTGAGCGCGCGCGCCCAGTTCGAGTACGACCTGCTGCTCACGCAGCGCCTGGTCCTGCAGCCGCGGGTCGAGGTCAATGCCGCCGCGCAGCAGGTGAAAAGCTGGGGTGTCGGCAGCGGCCTGAACGACCTGCAACTGGGCCTGCGCCTGCGCTACGAAATCCGCCGCGAATTCGCGCCCTACGTGGGCGTCGAGTGGGTCAGGAAGCTCGGCGACACCGCCGACTTCGCCCGCGCGGAAGGGGAGGACACCGGCAACCTCGGTCTGGTGGCCGGGTTGCGGCTGTGGTTTTGATGGCGCTACAAGAGCGATGCGTTACGTTGCGCGTAACCCATCTGTCCCATCCCATTGGGCTTGTAAAGACGGCAACCGTAAGTGTTAGGAATTTTTACACCCTCGCAGAGGAAGCCAACGAAAGTCACAGGAACAAAATTAACGTAATAATTCAAAATGACTTAGGGATTCTGTTCAAAACCCACACCCCGTCCGAAAATACGCCCAACCTGACCTGCGGGAGCCGAGGGCATGAAGCAGCAGCCATTGGACATTGACCTGACCTGCCGGCGGACGCGCAAGCGGGTGT
>NZ_JAQVGQ010000292.1 GCF_028696615.1 Immundisolibacter sp.
GAAGCGCTGCGCGGCCAGCGGCGCGTGCAGGACGACTTCGACGATTGTGGGCGTGAGGCGCTCGACACGCTCGACGCGCGCCCGCAGCAGGCCATGCATCCGGGCGTGGAAATCGGCAGCGGTCTCGGCGCTGGCCGGCGCGCGCGCAGCCAGCAGGCGGCTGATCACGGGATAGCCGCGCTTGGCGCTCGCCATGGCCTTGACCACGTTGCCGGCGAAGCTCGGGTGCAGGTCACCGAAAAAGCTCACCGCGCGGCCGTCGGCGCGGCGCTGGGTGAGCATCGGCACCTCGCCGGACTTGGCCAGGCGCGGCGCCGGCTGGGGCTCGCCGTGCTCGTCCAGGCTGCGGAAATAGGCGCCGTCGAGCGACAGCGTGCCCGGTGCCTCGCGCGCCAGCACGGTGTTCGGCACCGTGCCGGCGGCGACCAAAATCGCACGCGCCGGCAGTACCTGCCGCTGGCCGCTACTCGCAAGGCGGCCGTCCTCGCCCACGGTTTGCAGCTCGACCTCGAGGCCCGACGCGTGGCCGTGCGCGTCCACCTGCACGCCGACCGGCGCCAGGCACTCGGCGAACTCGATGCCTTCTTCGAGCGCCTTGTGCACCTCCTCGTGGTTGAGGGTGTAGCAGGGCGCATCGACGAGACGGCGGCGGTACACCAGCGTGGCGCCGCCCCAGGACCGCAGCAGCTCCAGCACGCGCGGGGCGCGATTCTCGGCAGCAGCCGCGGCGCGCTCGGCGCGGATGGCGCGGGCATGGCCGATGAACTCGTCGGCGATGGTCTGCTCCTCGGCATCCCAGCGCGCCCGCACGGCGGCCTCACCGCGCTCGGCGCACAGCGTCTCGTAGCGGGCAAGGAACTTTTCCACCTGTAGCGGGTAGTAGGCGAGCGCCTCGGTGGCGGTGTCGATGGCGGTCAGGCCGCCGCCGATCACCAGCACCGGCAGGCGCAGTTGCAGGTTGGCGACCGAATCGCGCCGCGCCGCGCCGGTGAGCTGCAGGCCCATCAGAAAATCCGACGCCTGGCGCACGCCGCGGGCAAGCCCGTTCGGCACGTCGACGAACCGCGGTCGGCCGGCGCCCATGGCGAGCGCCACGTGGTCGAAGCCAAGCTCGAACGCGTCATCCAGCGTCAGCGTGCCGCCGAGGCGCACGCCGCCGTGCAGGGCAAAGCCGGCGCGCCGCTCCAGCAGCAGGCGGATCAGCTTCAGGTAATTCTTGTTCCAGCGCACGGTGATGCCGTACTCGGCGACGCCGCCGAAGCCGGCCATGACGCGCGCGTCGAGCGGCTCGTACAGCTCGCTTGCGTCGCGGATCAGGCGCGGCGGCCGGCGCGTGCCGTCCGGGGCCACGCCGGTGAGCTCCGCCGGCAGCGGCTCGATCTTGAGGCCGTCGACGCCCACCACCGTGTGGCCGTCGTTCAACAGGTGGTGCGCCAGCGTGTAGCCGGCCGGGCCCATGCCAGCCACCAGCACCTTGCGGCCGGTGGCCGGGCGCGGCAGGGGCCGGTCGAGATTGAGCGGGTTCCAGCGCGTCAGCAGGCTGTAGATCTCGAACCCCCAGGGCAGCTCCAGCACGTCCTGCAGGGTGCGCGTTTCCACCTGCGGGATGTCGACCGGCTCCTGCTTTTGATAAATGCAGGCCTTGGCGCAGTCGTTGCAGATGCGGTGGCCGGTGCCGGCCAGCATGGGGTTGTCCACCGCCGCCACCGCGAGCGCCCCCACCGCGTGGCCGGCGGCCTTCAGCGTGTTCATCTCCGAGATGCGCTCGTCGAGCGGGCAGCCCTGCAGCGGCACGCCGAGCGCGCTCGACTTGAACGCGCCCGACTTCTCGCGCAGCCCGTGCGAGCACGAATCCTTGCCCTGGTTGTGGCAGCCGATGCAGTAATGCGCCTGATCCTGCACGTACTCGGCGCTGCCGCCGGCGTCGGTGAGCGCAAAGCCGTCGCGCCGGCGCGGCGCGCCGTCCAGGCGATGGCGGGTGATGATCTGCTCGCGGACGGTGGCGAGCGGCACCAGGTGCTGCGGGTCCAGCTTGTGCGGCTCGCGAAACAGCACGCCGCCGGCGTGCGCCGCCTGCCCGGCCGGCGTATGCAGCGCCCAGGCGGCGTAGCGCAGCGCCAGATCGAGCGCGCCCGCGTGCTGCTCGGGCGCATCGGACCAGGCGTTCACCTGCCGCGCGAAGGCCAGTTCCGAAAACGGCTCGCCGAATAGTTCTTCAAGCTGCGCGGCGAGCGCCGGGCCGTCCTCCTGCGCCGCCTGCTCGGGACCGAGCTTGCGCGCCGCCTGCCGCTGAACGAACTGCCGCTTGCAGATCGACAGCGGCGCCAGCGCGTCGAGCCGTGCGCTGAGCGCGCGCAGCTCGGGCGCGATGCCGAACAGCTCGCCGATGAAATCCTCGACCTGCGGCGCCAGCGCAATCAGCAGCTCGCTGTGCGCCTTGTCGTCCAGGCTGCCGGGCGCCGCGCGGGCGGTCGTGAGGCGCGTGGCGAGCGACGCATCGGTCGCTTCGAGCCAGCCCAAAAACGCCCGATCGACCCGGCCCAGCCCGGCGTCGTCGTAAAGGACTTCGGCCGGCAGGCCGAAGGCGAGCTGCAACAGGTGGGAGGCGGGCATGGCACCGGACGGTTTGGCGGGATGTGTCGCTATTTTAGGCAAGCGCAGGCGCGCCGCCGGGGACGCGCCGGCAAACGGGCGGACACGGTTGTGCGGCCCGCCGCTGTCCGGACAAAAAAATTTTTCGATCGGGGCGCGCAGGCTCGTGAAATGAGACACCACGCCTTCAAACTCGGGCGTCGTGTGCGCATGTGACCGGCTCAACAGTTCCGGTCAGCGCAA
>NZ_JAQVGQ010000293.1 GCF_028696615.1 Immundisolibacter sp.
CTGGCCACGGCGCTGGCGGCGCTGGCCAACAAGCGCCTGGTGCTGGTCGACACCGCCGGCATGAGCCAGCGCGACCTGCGCCTGGGCGAGGCGCTGGCCAGCCTGCGCCGCGACGGCCTGCGCTGCTACCTCACGCTGGCCAGCAACGCCCACGAGACCATGCTCGACGAAACCATCGCCGCCTTCGGCACGCTGCCGCTGGCGGGCTGCGTGCTGACCAAGCTCGACGAATGCCCGAGCCTGGGCGGCACGCTGTCGGCGCTGATCCGCCACCGTCTGCCGATCGCCTGCGTGACCGACGGCCAGCGCGTGCCGGAGGACCTGCGCCCGGCGCGGGCGCGCGATTTGGTCAGTCTGGCCGCCCAGCGCGTGCAGGCGCGCGCCGGGCACAGGGCCGCCGCGGCGCCGGCCAGCTCCCGTCCGTCGGTGGCCGCCCATGCTTGAGGCTGCCGTCGATCAGGCGCACGGCCTGCGCGGTCTGCAGGCGCCCCGGCCGGTGCAGGTGATCGCCGTCACCGGCGGCAAGGGCGGCGTCGGCAAGACCAACGTGTCGGTCAATCTCGGCGTCGCGCTGGCCCAGCGCGGGCGCTCCGTGATGCTGCTGGACGCCGACCTGGGTCTGGCCAACGTGGACGTGCTGCTGGGCCTCAAGCCGCGCTTCACGCTCGAACACGTCCTGGCCGGCGAGCGCGAGCTCGACGAAATCATCGTCGACGGGCCGGCCGGGCTGCGCATCGTGCCGGCCGCTTCCGGCGTGGTCGGCATGGCCGACCTGGCGCCGGCCGTGTACGGCGGCCTGATACGCGCCTTCGGGCAGCTCGCCGTGGACCTCGACGTGCTGCTGGTGGATACCGCCGCCGGCGTGTCCGAGGCGGTGCTGAGCTTCGCTCGCGCCGCGCAGGAGGTGCTGGTGGTGGTATGCGACGAGCCGGCCTCGCTGGCCGACGCCTATGCGCTCATCAAGCTGCTCAGTACCCGCCACGGCGTCGGCCGGTTTCGCGTGCTCAGCAACCAGGTGCGCCGCTCGCGCGACGGGCGCGAGCTGTTCGGCAAGCTGCTGTCGGTGTGCGACCAGTACCTCGACGTGGTGCTGGAGTTCGCCGGCACGGTGCCGCTCGACGACTACCTGCGCCGTGCCGTGCAGGCGCGCCAGCCGCTGGTCGAAGCCTACCCGCGCAGCCCGGCGGCGTATGCGCTGCGCCAGCTGGCCGAGCAGGTGGAACGCTGGCCGCGCGCGCGCGGCGCCCGTGGTCACGTGGAGTTTTTCTTCGAGCGCATGGTGCAGCCGGCCCCGGCTGCGGTGGGAGGTTCGGCATGAACGCAGTGCTTGCATACCAGAACGCCGCCCGCCCCGCGGTATCGGCGCAGGAGGTCGAGCGGCTGGTGCACGCGCACGCGCCGCTGGTCAAGCGCATCGCCTACCACCTGCTGGCGCGGTTGCCGGCCAGCGTGCAGGTGGACGACCTGATCCAGGCCGGCATGATCGGCCTGATGGAGGCCGCCCGGCGGTTCGACGACACCCAGGGCGCGAGTTTCGAGACCTACGCCGGCATTCGCATCCGCGGCACCATGCTCGACGAGCTGCGCCGCGGCGGCTGGCTGCCGCGGGCGGCGCTGCGCAAGCTGCGTCAGCTCACCGAGGCCACGCGCGCCGCCGAGCGGGAACTGGGCGGCGAGGCGCCGGCCGAGGCCATCGCCCGTCAGCTCGGCATGGACCTCGACAGCTATTACACGCTGGCGCGCGAGGCGTCCGAATTCGGCGTGGTGCGCTTCGCCGATCTGGGCAACGATGACGACGAGCCGTGGGAAAACGGCATCGCCGACGCCGCCCCCGGCCCGGCGGCGCGGGTGGAGGAGGCGGACCTGCGCGCGCGCATCGCCGACGCCGTCGACCTGCTGCCCGAGCGTGAAAAACTGGTCATGTCGCTCTACTACGAGCAGGAGCTGAACCTGCGCGAGATCGGCGAGGTGCTCGGCGTGAGCGAGTCGCGCGTGTGCCAGATCCACGGCCAGGCGCTGCTGCGCCTGCGCGCGCGCCTGAACGGCTGACGGTCCGCGCCGGGCATGGACATCCTGAGCTTCGCCGGCATCGTCGTCTCGTTCATCGCCATCTTGGGCGGCAACGCACTCGAAGGCGGTCACATCGGTTCGCTGCTGCAGCTGACCGCGTTATTGATCGTTGCTGGCGGCACCATCGGCGCGGTGTTGGTACAGACGCCATTGCCCACGTTCCTGCGCGCCATGAAGATGGTCGGCTGGGTGTTCATGCCGCCCCGCCTCGACTTCAAGGCCGCCATCGAGCGCATGGTCGAATGGGGCAACGTCGCCCGCCGCGAGGGCCTGCTGGGCCTGGAGCCGATGTCGGAGTCCGAAAGCGACCCGTTCGTCAAAAAAGGCCTGCAGTTGCTGGTCGACGGCAGCGAGCCGGACACCATCCGCGGCGTGCTGGAGGTGGAACTGTCGGCCGCCGAGCATCAGGAAACTGCCGCCGCCAAGGTATTCGAGGGCATGGGTGGCTACGCGCCGACCATCGGCATCCTGGGCGCGGTGATGGGCCTCATCCACGTGATGGAGAACCTGTCCGACCCGAGCAAGCTCGGCGGCGGCATCGCCGTCGCCTTCGTGGCCACCATCTATGGCGTGGGGATGGCCAATCTGTTTTTTTTGCCGGTGGCCAACAAGCTCAAGGGTCTGGTGCACCACCGCAGCCAGTTCAAGGAACTGACCATCGAGGGCCTGGCGGCGATCGCCGCCGGCGAGAACCCGCGCAACATCGAAATGAAACTGCACGGCTACCTGCACTGAGAGCTTGTGAATTTTTCAAGCTCTC
>NZ_JAQVGQ010000294.1 GCF_028696615.1 Immundisolibacter sp.
CGCTGTCGGCGAGGTGGCGGTACAGCATGGGATTCCGTGGCGATCGGCGCTGGCGGCGCCAGCGCGCTGCGGGGGCGTGAACGCCCATCAGTATACTGACCGCCCCACCCCAGCCCGCGCGTGTCCACCATGCCGATTGTCCGCAATCCCACCCGTCCGGTCCGTATCGGTAGCATCACCATCGGCGCCGGCCACCCGATCGCCGTGCAGAGCATGTGCGCCACCAAAACGCAGGACATCGCCGCCACGGTGGCGCAGGCGAATGATCTCGCCGCCGCCGGCGCGGGCGTGGTTCGCATCGCAGTCGATACGCCCAAGGACGCCGAGGCGCTGGCCGCCATCCGCGCCCAAACGCAGGCCAACCTGTCGGTGGACCTGCAAGAGAACTACCGCATGGCCGAGCGGGTGGCGCCGCACGTGGACAAGATTCGCTACAACCCGGGTCACCTCTACCACCACGAAAAGCACAAGCCCTGGCAGGACAAGGTGCGGTACCTGGCCGACATCGCCGCCCGGCACGACTGCGCGCTGCGCGTGGGCGTGAACGCGGGCTCGCTGGACCCCGAGCGCGCCGCGCAGTTCGACCCGGACGATTCCATCTCGCCGATGCTGGTCGGCGCCTTCGAGCACTGCGAGCTGCTGGACAGCCTGGGTTTTACCCGCTACTGCGTGTCGCTGAAGGACTCCGACCCGGCCAAGGTGGTGGAGCTCAACAAGCGCTTCGCCGCCCAGCGCCCGGACGTGCCGCTGCATCTGGGCGTGACCGAGGCCGGCCTGCCGCCGGATGGCATCATCAAGACGCGCATTGCGTTTGAGCAGCTCATCGGCGCCGGCATCGGCGACACCATCCGCGTGTCCCTCACGCTGCCGAACGCCCGCAAGGCCGAGGAAGTCACCGCCGGCCAGCAGATCCTGGCCGACATCGCCGCCGGGCGCGTGCGCTCGGTGGTGGACTTCGGCAAGGGTCTGAACATCATTTCCTGCCCGAGCTGCTCGCGGGTGCAGAACGAGGCGTTCGTGGACTTGGCCGAGCAGGTGCGCGAGCTGACCGCCTACGCCAAAGACCACCACCTCACCATCGCCGTGATGGGCTGCCGCGTGAACGGCCCGGGCGAGACCGACGACGCGGATCTCGGCCTGTGGTGCGGGCCGAAGCAGGTCAACTTCAAGCGGCGCGGCGAGCTGCTGGGTGCTTTCGGCTACGACGAGATCCTGGGGCGCCTTAAAGCCGAGCTCGACGCGCTGATCGCCGCCCGCACCGCCTGACGGTTACGGCACCAGCAACAGCTTGCCGCTGGTGGCGCGGCTGGCCAGCAGCTCGTGTGCCCGCGCCGCCTCGGCCAGCGGCAGCCGGTGGTCGATGCGCAGGCCGATGCGCCCGGCGGCCAGCCAGCCGAACAGGTCGCGGGCACGGGCGGCCAGTTCGTCGGCCTCGGCGATGTAGTCGAACAGGCTGGGGCGGGTCAGGAACAGCGAGCCCTTCTGCAACAGCAGCAGCGGGCTGATCGGCTCGACCGGCCCGCTCGACTGGCCGAACAGCACCATCATGCCGCGCCGGCGCAGCACATCGAAGCCTTTCAGAAACGTGCTGGCGCCGACCGAGTCGTACACGGCGTGCACGCCGGCGCCATCGGTCAGGCGCCGCGTGGCGGCGACGAAATCGTCCTTGGAATAAAGGATCACCTCGTCGGCCCCGCGCTCACGGGCGATCTGCGCCTTGGCCTCGGTGGACACGGTGGCGATCACCCGCGCGCCGCGCAGCTTGGCCATCTGTACCAGCATCTGCCCGGCCCCGCCGGCGGCGGCGTGGATGAGCACCGTATCGCCCGGCTGGATGGCGTACACGCTATGCGTGAGGCTATGGGCGGTCAGGCCCTGCAGCATGGCGGCGGCGGCCACGTCCAGCGGCAGGCCGTCCGGCACCGGCACCAGCCGGTCCTGCGGCACGCAGGTGTACTCGGCATAGGCGCCCGGGGTGTTGGGGTAGGCCACCCGATCGCCGGGCCGAAAACGCGTGACGCCCGGACCTACGGCATCCACCACACCGGCGCCTTCCAGCCCCGGCACGAACGGCAGCGGCTGCGGATAGAAGCCGGTGCGGTGGTAGATGTCGATGAAGTTGACGCCGCAGGCGGCGTTTTTGACCCGCACCTGGCCCGCGCCCGGCACGGGCAGCGGGCGCTCGACCAGGCGCAGGACTTCCGGGCCACCCGGGGTGGCGACTTCGATGGCGTGCATGGTGCTCATCGGCGGTTCAGGTCGTAGTACTCGCGGTTCGGTTCCAGGCCGGTGGCCGCCGCCAGGCGATTGGTCATGTTGAAAAAGCCGGTGATCTCGGCAATGTCCCAGATGTCGCGCTCGCTGAAACCCGCCTCGCGCAGCAGCTCGCGGTCGGTGTCGTCGATGGTCTCGGGCGCCTGCGTCAGGCGCTCGACGAAATCCAGCATGGCGCGCTGGCGCTCGGTGAGCTTGGCGGCGCGGTAGTTCATGGCGAGCGTGTCGGCCAGCGGCGGATCGCCGGTCAGCTTGCGCAGCGTGGCGCCGTGGCTCGCCAGGCAGTAGTGGCAGCGGTTCAGCGACGACACCACCACGGCGATCATCTCGCGCTCGGCCTTGGAAAGGCCCGACTCGCTCGCCATCAGCCCATCGCGCATGGCCACGAAGTTGGCGAGGCGCTCCGGCGCGTGGGCATAGCCGCGCAGCACGTTCGGCACGAATCCCAGGCGCTCCTTGGCCGCCTCGTATTGGGCCTTGAGCTCCTTGGGCATGGTTTTCGGCTCTGGCAGGTCCAGCGCCATGATCTTGTCCTTGGCCACGATT
>NZ_JAQVGQ010000065.1 GCF_028696615.1 Immundisolibacter sp.
GGCAGGCAGGCGAGTTGATCGGTGAGCCAGGACATGAGAAACACCGCGGCCACGGGGCGCGCCATTGTGCGGCGCGGCCGGCGGCGAGACCAGCACCGGCCTGCCGGCGCGGCGCCGACCGACCGGCGCGCGGGCGCCTGCTAGACTGCCCACCCGTCCGCACCACCCGCCCCGCCGATGAATCCGCTGCGCATCGCCACCCGCCAGAGCCCGCTTGCCCTGTGGCAGGCCCGGCACGTGGCGGACCTGCTGACCGCCCGCCACCGCGGCCTGCGCGTGGAGCTGGTCCAGATGGTGACCGAGGGCGACCGCATCCTCGATCGGGCGCTCAACAGCGCCGGCGGCAAAGGCCTGTTCATCAAGGAACTCGAGCAGGGCCTCGCCGACGGCCGGGCGGATCTGGCCGTGCACTCCATGAAGGACGTGCCGGCCGAGCCGCCGACGGGCTTCGTGCTGGCGGCCTTCTGCGCCGCCGCCGACCCGCGCGATGCGCTGGTATCGCCCGTCGCCGACCGTATCGAGGCGCTGCCGCCGGGCGCCCGCATCGGCACCGCCAGCCTGCGCCGCGGCTGCCAGCTACTGGCGCTGCGGCCGGATCTCGAGCTGGTGATGACCCGCGGCAACGTGCACACGCGTCTGGCCAAGCTCGACCGCGGCGACTGCGACGCGCTGCTGCTGGCGGCAGCCGGCCTCGACCGGCTGGGCCTGGCCGGACGCATCGCCGCGCGGCTCTCCATCGAGCAGATGCTGCCGGCGGTGACCCAGGGCGTGCTCGGGCTCGAATGCCGCGCCGGCGACGAGGCCGTGCTGGCGCTGCTGGCGC
This sequence comes from Immundisolibacter sp., assembly GCF_028696615.1. Classification (GTDB taxonomy): domain Bacteria; phylum Pseudomonadota; class Gammaproteobacteria; order Immundisolibacterales; family Immundisolibacteraceae; genus Immundisolibacter. The sequence continues at coordinate 824 of NZ_JAQVGQ010000065.1, forward strand.
CCCTGCAGGAGCCTGACACGGCGCTTCGCGTGCGGGCCGAGCGCGCGTTCGCGGCGCGACTTGGCGGCGGCTGTCATACGCCGCTCGCCGCGCATGCGGTGCTGAATGGCACGCGCTTGCACCTGACGGGGCTGGTCGGCAGCCCGGACGGGCGGCGCGTGTTGCGCCAGTCGCTCACCGGCCCGGCCGAAGCGCCCGAGGCGCTGGGTCTTGCGCTCGCCGAGCAGCTGATCGCGCAGGGCGCCGCCCACATCCTGGCCGACCATGGCTGAAGCGGCGGCGCCCGGCGTGCTGGTGACGCGGCCCGCCGAGCAGGCGGCCGCGCTGTGCCGGCTGCTCGAAGCGTCGGGCTTCTCGCCGCTGCTGCTGCCGACGCTCGCCATCGAGCCGCTCGACCTTGCAACCCCCACCGCCACGCTGCGCACCGCATTACCGTGCGAGCTCGCCATCTTCATCAGCGCCAATGCCGTGCGCCATGCGTTGCCGGTGATCGCCGCCGCCGGCGGCCTGCCGGACCACTGCGCACTGGCGGCAGTGGGTGCGGCGAGCGCCGCCGCACTCAACGCGGCCGGTTTCAGGGACGTCGTGGTGCCGCAGACGCGCTTCGACAGCGAGGGCCTGCTCGCGCTGCCCGACCTGCGGGCCGTGGCCGGCCGGCGGGTGGTGATCTTCCGCGGCGAGGAAGGCCGCCGCCTGCTTGCGCAAACGCTCGCCGCGCGCGGCGCCGAGGTGCACGAGGTGGTGTGCTACCGGCGGCGTACGGCGGTCGATCAGGCACCGCGCCTCGCCGCCTGGCTCGCCGCCGGGGCGATCGCGGCGCTCACCGCCACCAGCCGCGCCGGCTACCAGGCGCTGCTGGAGCTGGCCGGCCCACGGGCCGCGGCAGTCGCCGAGTTGCCGCTGGCCGTGCTCGCGCCGGCGCTCGGCGCATACGCCCGCGCCCGCGGCCAGCGCGGCCCGGTCGTCAGCGCCGAACACGCCAGCGATGAGGCGCTCGCCGCCGCCGTGCGGCAACTCCTGGCCCGGCCGCGAAACCACCCTTGCTAGCATGTCGCCCATGGTCTGGACACCCCGCGTCACCGTTGCCGCCGTCGTCGAACGCGATGGCCGTTTCCTGCTGGTCGAAGAACTCGCCGACGGCCGGCTGGTGCTCAATCAACCCGCCGGCCACCTCGAGCACGGTGAGAGCCTGCAGGACGCCTGCCGGCGCGAAACGCTGGAGGAAACCGGCTGGCAGGTGCAGCCCGACGCCGTGGTGGGCCTGTATCGGCGCATCGAGCCCAGCACCGGCATCACCACGCTGCGCGTGTGTTTCAGCGCCCACGCGCTCGCGCACGATCCGGCCCGGCCGCTCGACGAGGGCATCGTGCGCGCGCTGTGGCTGACGCGCGAGGAACTCGCCGCCTGCGCCGAGCGCCACCGCACCGAGCTGGTGCTGCGCTGCCTCGACGACTACCTCGCCGGCGCCCGCTATCCGCTCGCGCTGCTGGCGCACGCCTGATGGACGCGCCGTACGGCCTGCCCGTGCCGCCGCCGGCGCGGGTGGTGGTGGGCCTGTCGGGCGGCGTCGATTCGGCCGTGACGGCACTGCTGTTGCAGCGCGCCGGGTATGAGGTGATCGGCCTTTTCATGAAGAACTGGGAAGACGACGACACCTTCGGCGACTGCCCGGCGGCGGCCGACATCGCCGACGTGCAGGCCATCGCCGCGCGGCTCGACATCCCGGTGCAGGTGGTGAACTTCGCCGCCGAGTATCGCGAGCAGGTGTTCGCGCACTTTCTGGCCGAATACCGGCGCGGACGCACGCCGAACCCGGACGTGCTGTGCAACCGGCAGATCAAGTTTGGCGTGTTCCGCGAGCATGCCCTGCGCCTGGGCGCGCAGGCCATCGCCACCGGTCATTACGCCGCGCTGCGCCGCACGGGCGGCGTCGTCGAGCTGCTGTGCCCGGCCGACGAGGACAAGGACCAGACCTATTTTTTGCACGCGCTGACGCAAACGCAGCTCGCGCCGGCCGGCTTTGCGCTGGCCGATCTCACCAAACGCCAGGTGCGCGCACTCGCCGCGCAAGCGGGCCTCATGGTCGCGCACAAAAAGGACTCGACCGGCATCTGCTTCATCGGCGAGCGGCCGTTTCGGGAGTTTTTGAGCCGCTATCTGGTCGCCGAGCCCGGTGACATCGTGGACGCGCAAGGCCGGGTCATTGGCCGGCACGTCGGCCTGCCCCACTACACGCTGGGTCAGCGCCAGGGACTTGGCATCGGCGGCGGCCACGGCGCGAGCGGCGCGGCCTGGTACGTGGCCGGCAAGGACACCGCGCGCAACGCGCTGATCGTGGTGCAGGGCCACGACCATCCACTGCTGCTGAGCAGCGGGCTCGAGTCCGAGCCCGCCACCTGGATTGCCGGCACTGCGCCGGCCAGGCGCTTTGCCTGCACCGCCAAGACGCGCTACCGCCAGCGCGCCGAGGCCTGCGAGGTGACGGTGACCGACGATGGCCGCTGCCAGGTGCGCTTCAGCCGCCCGCAGCGCGCCGTCACGCCCGGTCAGTCGGTGGTGTTCTACCGGGACGGGCTGTGTCTGGGCGGGGCGGTGATCGACACCACCGCCCCGCTTACCGAGGCCACTTCACGACAGCTGACCAGCGCCTGAAGGCGATCGTCACCAGCCGCCGCTGCGGCCCAGATCCTCGTGGATGACGAAACGCTCCGGCGGGAAGGTTTTGGTGACGATGGGCGAGTTGAAGCGCTCCACCGGCGCCGAGGCTTCCACGAAGGCGAACGCGAGGTTCAGCAGGTTCTGCTCGGCCGCGGGCAGCGCGCCCAGCGGGAACTGGTTCAGGTGCTGGATCATGGCGTCGAAGCGCGGCAGGACGGCATCGTAGAAGGCGCGGATGCGCCCCATGTCGGCGCTGATGCGGGCACGGTTGCGCGCCGCCTCGGTGTCGTGCAGCCAGTAGTCGCAAAACGGTTCCAGATCGGCGAATGCGGGGGGGAGGCGATTGCTCATGATCGGTACTCGTGGGCGGTAAGGATTACGGACGGCGGCCGTGGACCCATTCGTCGGCCACCCAGTACTGATGGCGCATGGCGATCTCGGTGTCGCCGATGGTCTGCTCGGTGATCACGCCGGAGTCGAACGCCTTTTGCGAGTACTCCATGGTGCTCATGTCCTCGTACACCGTGTCGCGCAGCACGATGCGCGTGAACTCCTGCGCCAGCCGGTCGCCGGCGTCGGCGGCCTGCATCTGGTAGATGTTCATGTTCCAGATGGTGTCGTTCACCGACACCGGCCAGAAGTTGTAGGTGAAGTACCAGCCCCGGCCGAGATCGCAAAAGAAATTCGGGAAGAACACGTTGATGTCGAACCACCACGAATCGTCCCCGGATGGGTTCAGGCCCCGGCTTTCGCCCTCGTCGGCCTTCACGAAGCCGAAGTGGCCATACTTGTAGGCGATGGCCTCGGCCGGCGTCGGCTGGATGTCGGTTTTCAGCCAGCACGACACCGACCGGTGCGGGCCGTAGAAGCGCACCGAGGTCGGCAGCGCCAGCTCGATGTCACCGGCGCCCGGGATGGCGTGCCGGTGCAGGTAGGTGGCGTGGTAGGCCTCCTGGAAGGCGTCGATGCACAGCTTCCAGTTGGCGTTCACCCGCGCCGTGTAGTGCGCGATGTGCTGGCACTGGTCGAACGGAAAGCCGTCCATGTCCTTCGCGAGCTGGCCCATGAACTCGGCCAGCGACTGCTCGGGCTTGGGACTCCAGTGCACGAAGATGAAGCCATTCCACGTGTCGCAGGCCAGCGCCTTCAGGCCCAGCTTGCCCTTGTCGAGCCCCGGAAACGCCTCGATCGCCGGCACCGCCTGCAAGCTGCCGTCGAGCCCAAACCCCCAGCCGTGGAACTCGCAGGTGAAGCCGCGCGCGTTGCCGCAGGCCTCGGTCGCCAGCGCCATGCCGCGGTGGGTGCACATGTTGTGGAAAGCGCGGATCACGCCGTCCTTGCCGCGCACCACCACGATGTTGCTCTTGAACACGTGCATCTCACGCGTGAAGTAATCGCCCGGATTGGGGATTTCCTCCACCCGGCCAACCTCGAGCCAGGCCTGCTTGAAAATCTGCTCGCGCTCGCGCTCGAAGTATTCGGCCGAGGTCACGGATTCGGCCGGGATCGGCCCGGTACCCATGTCCGGCACCGGCGTGCCGAATTTCATGGCGTGGCGCGGGCTGAAGGGAAAGCGGACCGGCGACTGTGGGGCGTTCATGGCGACTCCTCCTGAGCGGGCCGACGCGGCCCGGAAAAAAACCCTTCGCGGGCTGTGACGGAAGCGGTTTCTGCAACGCCTCCCAGCCGGGGCATCCGACCCCGGACGGCGGCGCCGAATCGATCGACGCCGCCGCAGGCAACCGAACGACCGGTTGCCTTGCGGGCATTTAAGAAGGATCACGGGCAAGGGCCTTGATGGCCGTCAAGAAGGCGGGCGGGCCACGCCGCCTGCCTGGTCGCGCAGAACGCCGGCTATTTCGACGTCTTACTTTGACCTCAGGCCGCCGTCCACGCGCAGCAGCGTGCCGGTGATGTAGCGCGCCTCGTCGGAGGCCAGAAACAGCACCGCGTCGGCGACTTCTTCCGGCTCGGCCCAACGGCCCAGTGGCGTCGCCTGACTGATGAAACCCGACACCGCCGGATCGTTCACGTACGCCGCCGTCATGCCGGTCTTCACGCCGCCCGGCGCCACCCCGTTGACGCGCACGCCGCGCGCGGCGGCTTCCACGGCGATCTGGTTGATCAGACCGGCGGTGGCGTACTTGGAAGCCGTGTAGGCGGCCCCGCCGCCGTTGGCGCCCAGGCTGGCGATGGACGCGGTCATCACGATGTTGCCGCCGGTCTTTTCGAGCTCCGGGAACACCGCCTGACAGGTGAGGAAATAACCTTTCACGTTGACCGCCATCACCCGCTCGAACAACGCCTCGTCGATGTCCATGAAGGGCAAAAAGCCGTCGAACACGCCGGCGTTGATGAACGCCACGTCCAGCCGGCCGTGCGCCGCCAGCGCGGCGGCGACCAGCGCCTGCACGCTGGCTTTTTGGGTGGTGTCGACCGCGGTGAACGCGGCCTTGTGGCCTTGGGCCCGGATATCGGCCGCCACCGCTGCACCGCGGGCAGCGTCCAGATCGCCGATCATCACCGCCGCACCCTGCGCCGCGAAGCCGCGCGCCGCCGCCGCGCCAATCCCGGACCCGCCGCCGGTCACCAGCACCGACTTGCCATCGAACCGCGCCATGTTTTTTCTCCATCGAGCCGTGGCAACAGCGCCACCGCCGGGACGATAGCCCACCGCGCAGGACCGCGAAACACGCGTTGGCGGCCACCGCGCCCACCCACCGCCTGCCGCCGCTGGACCACATCCGCCGGCCGCTTGCAGCGCCGGCGCCGGCTGGCACCGAATCGGCCGGTGGAATCAGAGTTTGTGAAGAAATGCGCGCGCTGCGCATTTCTTGCGTCGCCCGTCCGGTACATGCCCGGACGGGCTCCCGCGAATCAAGCCCTTGCGGGCTCGCTTCGCGTCCGGCCATCCCTGGCCGGGCTGAGAGCTTGAAACATTCACAAGCTCTCAGGGTTTGTGAAGAAATGCGCGCGCTGCGCATTTCTTGCGTCGCCCGTCCGGTACACGCCCGGACGGGCTCACGCGGGTGTGCCTGCAGCGCCGGCCGCCGGCGCGTCGGCGCGCAGGCCGGCGGTCAGCTCCCGCAGCGCCGCCTCGTCCAAGGTCTCGCGCTTGAGCAGCTCGCGCGCGCCGCGTTCGAGCACGTCACGGTGACGCGCCAGCAGCTCGACGGTGCGCGCGAACGCGCCCATGACGATGTCGTGCACCGCCCGGTCGATGCGCTCCTGGGTGGCCGGAGCGACCGCGCAACCGCCGCTGCTGTAGCCGGGCACGTCCAAAAATTGCGCGCGCTGCGGCTCGAAGGCGATGTAGCCCAGCTCGTCCACCATGCCGTAGCGGGTGACCATGTCGCGCGCGATGTCGGTCACCTTGGCCAGGTCGTCGGCGGCGCCGGTGGACAGCTGGTCGAACACCAGTTTTTCCGCCGCCCGGCCGCCCAGCAGCACCATGATCTTGTGCTCGAGCTCCTGGCGCGTCATCAGGAAGCGGTCTTCGGTGGGCCGCTGGATGGTGTAGCCGAGCGCGCCGATGCCGCGCGGAATGATCGACACCTTGTGCACCGGGTCGGCGCCCGGCAGGGACAGCGCCACCAGCGCATGACCCATCTCGTGGAAGGCGACCACCTCGCGCTCGCGCGGGTTCAGCACGCGGTTTTTCTTTTCGAGGCCGGCGACGATGCGCTCCACGGCGGCGGTGAAATCGGCCAGCGTCACCTCATCGGCGCCGCGGCGGGTGGCCACCAGCGCCGCCTCGTTGCACAGATTGGCCAGATCGGCGCCCGAGAAGCCGGTGGTCAGCGCCGCCACCTGGTCGAGATCGACGTCCGGCGCCAGGCGAATCTTGCGCGTGTGCACGCGCAGAATCTGCACCCGCCCGGCTTTGTCCGGCCGGTCGACCAGCACCTGACGGTCGAAACGGCCGGCGCGCAGCAGCGCCGGGTCGAGGATTTCCGGCCGGTTGGTGGCGGCCAGGATCACCAGCCCGCTGGAGCTGTCGAAGCCGTCCATTTCGACCAGCAGCTGATTGAGGGTCTGCTCGCGCTCGTCGTGGCCACCGACCGGCCCGGCCACGCCACGCGCCCGGCCGAGCGCGTCCAGCTCGTCGATGAAGATAATGGCCGGCGCCTTGCCGCGCGCCTGCTCGAACAGGTCGCGCACACGCGCCGCGCCGACACCGACGAACATCTCCACGAACTCGCTGCCGCTGATGCTGAAAAACGGCACCTTGGCCTCGCCGGCCACCGCCTTGGCCAGCAGCGTCTTGCCGGTACCGGGCGGGCCCACCAGCAGCACGCCCTTGGGCATGCGCGCCCCCAGGCGGCCGTAGTCGGCCGGATTTTTGAGGAAATTGACGATTTCCTGCAGCTCGGCCTTGGCCTCGTCCACACCGGCCACGTCGGCGAAGGTGACGCCGGTGTCTTTCTCGACATACACCTTGGCGCGGCTCTTGCCGACGTTCATGAACCCGCCCAGGCCCTGCTTTTCGGCCAGGCGGCGGAAGAAAAAGAACCACACGCCGAAGAACAGCGCCGTCGGCACCACCCAGGACAGAATGTCGCGCAGCAGGGTGTTCTCCACCACCCGGCTGTAGCGCACGCCGTACTTGGCCAGCTCACGCGCCAGGTCCGGCTCGACCCGGGCGGCGACCAGATAGCTGCGCCCGTCCGGCCGCGGTGCCTTCAGCCGCCCGGTGACGGTGGTGTCGCTGACCACCACCTCGGCCACCTCGCCGGCCTCGAGTGCCTCGACGAATTCGCTGTACGGCACTTCCTCGACACTGCGCGCGGTGTGCCAGGCGGTCTGAAACCACAGCAGTGCGAACAGCGCCAACATCCAGTAGATGACGTTCCAGCGCGCTTGACGGTCGTCCTGCATCCCCATCCCCACTCCCGCGTTCCAATCGATATCAATCGAGCCGCCGCCCGGCGCCGATAGGGAAACGCTGATTTATTCAGCGTTTCCCGTCCGGGGCAGAATGCCCTGGCATGAATCAAGGGCGTAAGTCCTTGATTCATGGAGCGCGGCGCGGGCGTGTACCGCGCCGCGGCGAGCTGAAAAATTCCACGGACGGAATTTTTCAGCATTTCCATAGCGGCGCGAATCGATGCCACAAGCCACCGATTCAGCCAGCACCGCGCGCGGCGGTACCGCGCGGCAACGCGCTGAAAAATTCCGCGCAGGGAATTTTTCGCCTGCAATCTGGGGTCGCCGCCGGCGTGCGCCAAGACCGCGCCGCGCGGCGACACCGTCACTGCTCGTCGACGACGTACGGGTGCTGCGTCCTGCCATAGCGACCGATGATGGCGGCCACGTACTGGCGGGTCTCGGCATACGGCGGCAAGCCGCCGTAACGCGTCACCGCGCCCTCGCCGGCGTTGTAACCGGCCAGCGCCAGGCGCACATCACCGCGGAACTGGCCGAGCAGCCAGCGCAGATAGGCCATGCCGCCGCGCAGGTTCTGCTCGGCATCCCAGGTGTTTTGCACGCCAAAGCGCTGCGCCGTGGCCGGGATGAGCTGCATCAGGCCCTGCGCGTTCTTGGACGAGCGGGCATCGGTCCGAAACGCCGACTCGGCCGCCACCACCTGCTTGACCAGCGCCGGGTCGAGCGCGTACTGCGGCGCGAGGCGTTCGATCAGCCGCTCGACCGCCTGGCGGCCGGGACCGATCAAGGCGGGCCGGCCGGCCCGGGCGGATATGATCACGGTCGGCCCCTGGTACTTGCGCGGGCCGCGCCGGGCGGCGTAGTTGGCGGGCACGTAGCCGGGCTCGTTCAGCGCCCGATCGCTGAACACCGTGTTTCCGCCCGGGGTGCGGTAAATGAACAGCTCCGCCTGCGCCTGGCAGGCGAACAGTCCCAGCATGATCAACCACCAACGCCGCATACGACCCGTCACCGCCTCCCCGGTTTCGCCCCGCGTGACCGGGTCAAGCATAACCGCGCCGCGCCGATAACGCGGCGACCGTACCATCGACCAAGCCCGACAGCTGAGCGACGGCCATGACCGAACCCGAAACGCCGCCCTGCGACGACCCGCGTGCCGCGCTGCGCCTGCGGGGCGCCGAAGACTGCGCGGCGATGGCGCTGCGCCTGCTGCAGTCGGCGCGCGAGCGGGTGCGCATCCTGCCGCAGTACGCCGACCTCGGCTACCTGGGCAGCGCGGCCGTCATCGACGCCCTGCGCGCACTGCTGCTTCGCAGTCGCCGGGCCCGGCTGGACATCCTGCTGCCGGCCGATGTGGCCCGCGACGAGCGCGGCCGGCCGCTGTGGACGCTGGCGCAGCGCCTGACCAGCGCCGTGGCGGTGCGCCGCCTGGCCGGGCAGGATGCCGGGCTGGACGAGGCCTGGCTCACCGTCGACGAGCGCGGCTACCTGCACCGGCCGCAGGCCGCGCGCCTCGAGGCCCTGGCCAGCCTCGAGCAGCCGGCGCAGGCGCGCGAGCTCGATCGGCGTTTTGCCGCCCTGTGGCAGGCCAGCGAAGCCGAGCCGGAGCTGCGCCGGCTGGACGCATGACCGCGGCACCGGTGAAGGCAATGCCGAAACGTGCCGTCCCCGGCATCTGTCGGCGCGTCGCGGCAAGGGTCGCGCCCGTGCTGCTGACCGCGCTGCTGGCAGCGCCCGGCGCGCTGGCCCGGCCCGAGATCACCACCATCACCCTGCAGCGGCGGCCGGCGGCGGAGGTGGCTCAGGTGCTGCGCCCGCTGCTGGCGCCGCACGAGAGCATCAGCGCCGACGGCCAGACGCTGATCCTGAACGTGGAGCCGGCCCGCCTGGAGCAGCTGCGCGCCAGCGTGGCGACGCTCGACCGCGCGCCGCGCCGGCTGCGCATCACCGTGCGCCAGCAGCTTGTCACCGAAGAGCACCTGGGCACCGGCGCGGGCGACGGCTCGCGCGTCATCGTCGGCCTGCCGGATGCCGGCAGCGGCGCCGAGGTCCGCTACCGCGGCATCGGCGTGTACGGCGCCGACCCGCAGGGCCGCCAACGCGATCACACCGAACAGACCGTGCTGGCGCTCGAGGGCCAGCCGGCACACATCGCCATCGGCCTGGTGGCACCCTTCGACAGCGTCTGCGAGGACGCCTACGGTGGCCGCCAGCCGTGCACCGAATACCGCGAGGTCAGCACCGGCTTCGAGGTGCTGGCGCGACTCGACGCCGACGGCGTCACGCTCGACGTCGCCCCGCAGGCGCAGCAGCTCGCGCAGGGCGATGTGACGGCGTTTCAGGTGGCTCAGACGCAGCTGCGCGGCCCGCTCGGGCAGTGGCTGGAGCTGGCCGGCGAGCTCGCCACCACGGGCGAAAGCCGCCCCGACATGCTAGCGTCTACCGCCCGCAGCGCCCGCAGCGCGCGCCGCATCGCCATCAAAGTCGATCTCGTTCCGTGAACCGTACGCATCTGTTGCCGCTGGTCCTGCTGCTGCTCGCTGGCGTCGCCCGGGCCGACATCTACCGCTGGACCGACGCCGAGGGCCGCGTCCACTACGGCGACCGGCCGCCGGCCAGCGGCGCCGAGAAAATCGTCGAGCCACCGCCGCCGAGCCCGCTGTCGCCGGACGAGGTCAACGCCCAACTCGAAGCCATCCGCGCCAAGCGGCAGGCCGCCGCCGAGGAAGCCGCCCGGGCCCGGGAGGAAAAAGCCAAGGCCGAGGCCGAGCGCAAACAGCGCGCCCAGGAATGCGCCGCCGCCCAGCGCCAGCTCGACGCCATGCGCTCGGCGCAGCGCATTCGCGACGCCGACGGCCACTGGTACACCGGCGACGAGCGCATCCAGAAAGAGCGCGAGCTGGAAGCGGCCATCCGCAAGCGCTGCGGCGGCATCGCCGGGCAATGAGCACGCCCTGGCGGGCGCTGCTGGCGCTGATTGGCGATCTGCTGCGCCTGCGCCGCGGGCCGCAGGACGTGCCCTACTCCCCCACCGTGCTGCTGCTCGCCCTGCTGCCTTACGCGCTGCTCGGCAGTGCGCTGGCGGCCTTCGTCATGCCTGCGCAGCAGGCGCTGTGTTACGGCCCGGCCGAAACCGCCCTGCTGGCCGCGCTGGTCTATGCGGCGCTGGCGCTGCGCCGCCGCCCGGCGCGGTATGTGCAAACACTGACCGCCTTGCTGCTGGTCGGGGTCGCCTTCAACGCGCTGTCGCTGCCGCTCACCGCGCTGGCGCAACAAGAAAACGGCCTCGGCTTGCTCATCCTGCTGCTGGTCGGCTGGAGCTTTGCGGTGTCGGTGCACATCCTGCGCCAGGCGCTCGACATCCCCGTGCCGGCCAGCGTGCTGGTCAACATCGGCTTTTTTCTGGTGGCCTATTACGGCCTCGGGTCATTGTTCGGACTGCTCTGATGCACCTGCACATCCTTGGAATCGGCGGCACTTTCATGGGGGGGCTGGCGCAGCTCGCGACCGCGCTCGGCCACCGCGTGAGCGGCTGCGACGCCGGCGTTTACTCGCCGATGCGCGAGCAGTTGGAGCAAGCCGGCATCGCCTGGCAGGAAGGTTACGACCCGGCGCAGCTCGCAACGCCACCGGA
>NZ_JAQVGQ010000295.1 GCF_028696615.1 Immundisolibacter sp.
AGCCGGCGCCCAGCGCCAGCAGCGCGGCCAGCCGGCCCCGGATGGGGAAGCTGCCGGCGCGCGGGTCGTGGCCCCCGCTCAGGATCGGGCGCAGCGTCGACTTGCCCGAGCCGTTGCGTCCCAGGATGCCCACCACCTCGCCGGGGGCGACGCGGAAATCGATGTCCTGCAGCGCCCGATGCACCCGATAGCGCGGCCGCCGGCTGAAGAACTGCAGGAAGCGGTCGCGCGGGCTGTCGAAGATGCGGTAATCCTTGCCCAGCCCCTGCACCGCGATGGCGGCATCGGTGCAAGCCGGCTCAGCGCGCATCGACGCAGCCATCGCGCAGCGCCGCGCCGCAACAGGGCTGGCCGCGCAGCTCCGACACCGTGCCCGCGAACGGTAGCCCGCGCAAGGTCGCGATCGGATGGGTCGGGGGCGTGGCGGGCCACAGCGACTGCGGCGCCGGCAACACGGCCCCGGGCGACGGCCCCATCAGAACCAATTGGAATACCACGTGAACACCGGCCGCGCGCCGAAGGTGGGCCGCAGCTGGGCGAGCGCCGCCGACCGCCGCAATAAACCCAGCCCCCCCCAGGAGGGGCGGCGTCTTTTGAGCACACCCGTTGACCAAACCAGCCTTGCCGCGCGCAGGCATCGGCGCGCGACTCAGGCAGTCGGAAACCACGTCGACGTGTGGACACCCCGAGCATGAGCCGCGCCGCGGGCACCGGCCACGCAACATCGCCCGGCGGAGCGCCACCCGCCAGCACAATGCGTCGCCCATGTAGCCCCTCGGGTCGGGTTATTTTGGCGCGCCGACCGCCTTGTCGTTCGGGGCGGCTTTGCTCTCGGCCGCCTTCTTGGCGGGGTCGCCATCGATGGGCTGGTACAGGCTCGTCAGGGCGTCGTAGTTGGTCTCGACGCCTTGCAGCGTGCCGATGCGCTCGATCTCGCGGTTGACGATGCGGGTGCGGAATTCGTCCCGGTACTTGGCGATCAGCCGGTCCTTGACCTGCTCGAAGGGCAGCAGCCCGGCGGGGCGGCGGGCTTCGAAGCGGATCACGTGGTAGCCGAAATCGGATTTCACGGGGCCGGCCAGCTCGCCGGGCGTTTGCATCGCGAAGGCGGCGTCCTCGAACGGCTTGACCATCTGCCCGCGCTGGAAGAAGCCGAGATCGCCGCTGTTGCCGGCAGCGGACGGATCGTCGGAATACTCCTTGGCCAGGGCCGCGAAGTCCGCCCCGGCCTTGGCCTTGGCGAGCACCTCCTGGGCGCGGGCAAGTGCCTGCGCGTCCGTGCGGTCCGCGCCGGTCTTGATCAGGATATGGGCGACCCGCACCGCCTCCGGCGCTTGGTATTTTTCCGGGTGGGCTTGCCACTCCTCGCGCGCCACGGCCTCGTAATCCGGCTGTTTCTCTTGGGCGACGATATGGTCGAGCTGCACCTGGCTCAGCGCCCGTATGCGCGCCTCCTCGACGCGGAAGCGCTCGGCCTCGGTCAGCGGCCGCGCCTGCGCCTCCTCGGCCAGCTTGTGGACCACGAAGAAATTGCCGGCGTGTTGGGTGATGCGCTTGCGGTCGGCGTAGAAGCGGCGCAGCTGTTCAGGGGGAATGGTCAGCTCGATGGACCGGCGGATATCGCCCAGGGTGACGCGCGTGTTGCCGTGCGCCAGCACCACGGTGTCGTCCGGGTAGGACTGGGCCTCGGCGGCGCGCAGCGGGCCGGCGGCAAAGGGTAACGAGCAGCACAGGAACAGGGCAACGCGGAACGACATCGTCATGAAGCGGGATTTCTCGCGGACGGCGGATAAAAAAACGCCCGCATTGTAACCAATGCGGGCGCGGGTGGCGCCGGCGGCGCGGCTCAGTAGGGCGCGCTGCGGCTGGCGAAGAACGAGCAGTTGGTGGTGTTGGTGCAGCTATAGGCGGTATCGGTCAGCGCCGTCTTGGATACCGCATTGATGTAGTAGGTCTTGTTCGCCTCCAGCTTGCAGTAGTAGCTGCTGGCCGATGGACTGGCGCTCATCTTGATCTTGATGCTTTCCAACTGGTATTTCATGCAGGAGCTCTGACCGCCCACCGGCTCCAGCACCCCGGGGCAGGTGGACACCACCACCAGCTTGCTGCGCTGCGCGCCGCTGGTCTTGGTGACCGTGACGTCGTTCTCCTGGTTGAATCCGGAGGGGACGGTCATCTCAAAGGCGGTAATGATCTGCGGCAGCGGGAAGAAGGTCTGCTGCGCCCAGACGGCGTTCATGTTGCCGGTATCGACCACGGTGGTATTGGCCGGCAGGGCACCGCAGGCCCCGGGCGGCGGGGCATCGGCGGTAAAGGTGGCGGTGACCGAGAGATTGCCGGTGATGGTGGTGTTGACGGTGCAGGGTCCGGTGCCGGAGCAGCCCTGTCCGCTCCAGCCGCTGAAGGTGGAGCCGGGATTGGCGGTCGCGGTCAGGGTGACATTGACCGCGGTGCCCTCGGGATAGCTCTCGGTGCAGTCCGCGCCGCAACTGAAGCCGGTGCCGGTGACCGTGCCGGACCCGGTGCCGGCCTTGCTCACGGTCAGCGTGAAATTGCCCGGCGGGGGCGGGGCGCTGCAAGTGGCGTCTACCGGGGTCACGGTACCGTTGACGTTTATGGTGCCGTCGGTGCAGATGGAGCCGTCGGCCTTGGTGATGGTGATCGCCGCCTGGGGCGCGGCAGCCGCGCCGAGCAGCAGCAGACCGGCGCCGAGGCCGGCAAACGCCTTGAATACCGAATGCTTGTTCATGGCAGGGGTCTCCTGAGCGCCGGGACCTGCCCCGGCTTTCCGTTCGTCAG
>NZ_JAQVGQ010000066.1 GCF_028696615.1 Immundisolibacter sp.
CGTGCCCGGCCGTTCGAGGACGACCCCGGCCTGGTGCGCGAACTGATCGCCGGCGGCTGCGAGCAGGCGCGCGAGGTGGCGCGCGAGACGCTGGATGTGGTGCGCCAGGCGATGGGGCTGGCTACCGCTGAGCGCCATGACCGCCGGCGCAGAGCCCGCCCAGCAGGAACTGCCGCTGGCGCGGGTGCACGGCGCGCCGCTGACGCGCCTGCCGGAAGACCTCTACATCCCGCCCGATGCGCTCGAGGTGTTCCTGGAAGCGTTCGAGGGGCCGCTCGATCTGCTGCTGTGGCTGATCCGCCGCCAGAACCTCGACATCCTCGACATCCCGGTGGCGGCAGTCGCCGAGCAATACATGGCCTATGTCGAACTCATGCGCGAACTGCGCCTGGAGCTGGCGGCCGATTACCTGGTGATGGCCGCCGTGCTCACCGAAATCAAATCGCGCATGCTGCTGCCGCGCCCGGCGGGCGATGACGAGGAAGACGACCCGCGCGCCGCGCTGGTGCGCCGCCTGCAGGACTACGCGCGCTTTCGCCACGCCAGCGAACTGCTGGACCGGCGCCCGCAGTTCGGGCGCGATGTGCTGCCGCTGGCGGTGGCGCCGCCGGCGCTCGACCGCCCGCCGCCGCAACCCCAAGTCAGCCTCGCCGAGCTGCTGGCGGCCATGACCGAAGTGCTGTCGCGCCGGGCGCTACACGCGCATCACCACGTGCAGCGCGAGCCGCTGTCGGTGCGCGAGCGCATGACGCTGATCCTGCAGCGCCTGAACGGCGAGTTCACGCCGCTGGCTGCGCTGCTCGACGCCGGCGAGGGTCGCGCCGGCGTGGTGGTGAGCTTTCTGGCCATCCTCGAGCTCACGCGCGAGCGCCTGATCGATCTCGCCCAGCACGAGGTCTACGGGCCGATTTACCTTCGCCGGGCCGCCTGATGGAGCTCGAACGCATCATCGAGGCGGCACTGCTGGTAGCCGGCGAACCGCTGGATGTCGAGCGCCTACAGCGCCTGCTGCCGGCCGGACGCACGGCGAGCCGCGCCGAGGTACTGCGCGCCATCGACCGGCTCACGCTCGAATGCGCCGGTCGCGCGCTCGAACTCGCCCACACCGCCGGCGGTTACCGCTACCAGGTGCGCGCCGCCTACGCCGACACGGTCGCTGCCCTGCTGGCCGAGCGGGCGCCGCGCTACTCGCGCGCCGTGCTGGAGACGCTCGCCATCATCGCCTACCGCCAGCCGGTGACGCGCGCCGACATCGAGGACATCCGCGGCGTCGGCGTCGGCAGCGGCATCATCAAGACCCTGCTCGAGCGCGGCTGGGTGCGCGTGCTGGGGCACCGCGAGGTGCCCGGCCGGCCGGCCGTGTTCGGCACCACCAAGGCTTTTTTGGACCATTTCGGTCTGCGCAGCCTCGGTGAACTGCCGGCGCTGGCGGACCTGGCCAACCCGGACGACGAGCCGACCGGCGACCTGCAACTTTCCATGCTTGCACCGACTGACGACCATGCCCACTGAGCGCAAACCCATCGCCGGCGAACGGCTGCACAAAGTGCTGGCGGCGCTGGGCCTCGGCTCGCGCCGGCAGATCGAGGACTGGATCCGCGCCGGCCGCGTGCTGGTCAACGGCGCGCCCGCCGTCATCGGCCAGAGCGTCGGCCCGGCCGACCGCATCGCCGTCGACGGCCAGCCGATCAGCCGCCTCACGCCGCCCAAGCCGCGCCTGCTGCTCTACCACAAGCCCGAAGGCGAGGTGTGCACCCGCCACGACCCCGAGGGCCGCCCGACCGTGTTCGACCGCCTGCCGCCGCTGCCTTCCGGGCGCTGGATCAGCGTCGGCCGGCTCGACATCAACAGCTCCGGCCTGCTGCTGCTCACCACCGATGGCGCGCTGGCCAACCGGCTGATGCACCCGTCCGGGCACCTCGAGCGCGAATACGCCGTGCGCGTCAGCGGCGAGGTGGACGCGGCCATGCTCGAGCGCCTGACGCGCGGCGTCGAACTCGAGGACGGTCCGGCGCGGTTTCTGAGCATCACCCCGGCCGGCGGCGAGGGCCGCAACCGCTGGTACACGGTGGTGGTCGACGAGGGCCGCAACCGCCTGGTGCGCCGCCTGTGGGCCTCGCAGGGCATCGTCGTCAGCCGTCTGCTGCGGGTCCGATTCGGCCCCATCCTGCTGCCGCGCGCACTCGCCCGCGGCCGCTTTCGCGACGCCACGGCGGCCGAGCTGGCCCGCCTCGCCCCGCCGCCGGCGTGCCCCCAGCGGCGGCCATCTGCAGGCGGCTTGAAACCGCCCCGCCGGCGCGGGTAACATAACCCTCTTCAGGAAACGCTGAAAAATTCCCTCCCTGGAATTTTTCGGCTCGCCGCCGCGCGGTACACGCCCGCGCGGCGCTCCCTGAATGAATGGCTTTGGCCATTCATTCAGGGCGGGGCATCCGGCCCCGGACGGGAAACGCTGAATAAATCAGCGTTTCCTCAATTTCAAACCGCCGGGATCAACCCGGCGTTTTTTCAGGTCAGGACACAGCATCGATGGCACGGTATACCGGTCCCCGGCTCAGAGTAGTGCGGCGTTTCCAGCAGCAGCTGCCCGGTCTCACGCGCAAGACCGACGGCGTGCGCAGCAACCCGCCCGGCCAGCACGGCGCCCGCCGCGGCCGCGCCAGCGACTACCGTCTGCGCCTCGACGAGAAACAAAAGCTCGTCTACAACTACGGCTTGGGTGAGCGCCAGCTGCGCAACTACTTCAAGACCGCCGCGCGCCGCAAGGGCGACACCGGCAAGAACCTGCTGGCGCTGCTCGAGTCGCGTTTGGACAACGTGGTGTTCCGGCTGGGCTTCGCGCCGACCATCCCGGCCGCCCGGCAGATCGTCAAGCACGGCCATATCACCGTGAACGGGCGCCGCGTGGACGTGCCGAGCTACCCGCTGCGTCCGGGCGATGTGATCGGCGTGTGCGAGGGCAGCCGCCAGCATCCGGTGATCCTGGAGACGCTGCAGTCGCCGTCGCTGAGCCTGCCGGATTACCTGGATCTGGACGCCGGCAAGCTGACCGGCACCTTCCGGCACCTGCCCGAGCGCACCGACATCCCGCTCGAAGTGCAGGAAAACTTCGTCGTCGAGTACTACTCGCGCGTCAGCTGACCCAGGGCGCGGTACCTACCGCGCCAAAACCGGCCGTGCTCCACGCTCCTCACGGCCGGCACCGCATCCCGGAGAGGTGTCCGAGTGGTTGAAGGAGCACGCCTGGAAAGTGTGTATACGTCAAAAGCGTATCGAGGGTTCGAATCCCTCCCTCTCCGCCATTTCCGTCGTTTCGATGGCGGGCCTGCCAGTCTCCCCGCGGTGATAGCTCGTGAACCCCGCCAGGCCCGGAAGGGAGCAACGGTAGCGCGCGATTCAGGCGCCGGGGTCCGGCTGGCAGGTTCCGCCGCCCTTCGTCAGCCATTGAGAAACGCCATCCGTGGCGTTTCTCAATCTCGCTGCGGCGCAGTACATGCCCGCGCTGCGCGCCGTCGCCCAAGGGCTTCGGCCCTCGGGCTACGCCAGGGCATCCTGCCCAGGACGGCAAGCACTGACCGCGTTCAGTGCCTGCCTCGTCGGCCATGAGCTACCAGGCCCTGGCCCGCAAGTGGCGCCCGCGCCGCTTCGCCGACATGGTCGGTCAGGAGCACGTGCGCCGGGCGCTGGGCAACGCGCTGGCCGGCGACCGCCTGCACCACGCCTACCTGTTCACCGGCACGCGCGGCGTCGGCAAGACCACCGTGGCGCGGCTGTTCGCCAAGGCGCTGAACTGCGAGCGTGGCGTCAGCGCCGAGCCGTGCGGCGAGTGCGGCGCCTGCACCGCCATCGACGCCGGGCGCTTCATGGACCTGATCGAGGTCGACGCTGCCTCGCGCACCGGCGTGGACGACACCCGCGAGCTGCTGGAGAACGTCCAGTACGCGCCGACCCAGGGCCGCTACAAGGTGTACCTCATCGACGAGGTGCACATGTTCTCCAAGAGCAGCTTCAACGCGCTGCTGAAAACGCTCGAAGAGCCGCCGCCGCACGTCAAGTTCCTGCTGGCGACCACCGACCCGCAGAAGATTCCGGCCACCATCCTGTCGCGCTGCCTGCAGTTCAACCTGCGCGCGCTGACGCCGGAGCAGGTCGCGGGCCAGCTCACGCGCGTGCTTGAGGCCGAGCACATCGCGCCCGATGCGGCGGCGGTGGAGCTGCTCGCCCGCACCGCCGCCGGCAGCATGCGCGATGCGCTGAGCCTGCTCGATCAGGCGCTGGCGCACGGCGGCGGGCAGTTACAGGCCGATGCCGTGCGCGCCATGCTCGGCACGCTCGACCGCAGTCACGCGCCGCGTTTGCTGCAAGCACTCGCCGACGGCGACGGTGCGGCGCTGCTGGCGGCGCTCGCCGAGGCAAACGCGCAGGCGGCCGACCCCGGCGCCGTGCTCGACGAGCTGCTGCGCCTGCTGCACCAGATCGCGCTGTGTCAGGCGGTGCCGGGCGCCACGCTGGCGGCCGACGCCGACCCCGCCGCGGTGCAGGCGCTCGCCGCCCGCCTGCCGGCCGAGGACGTGCAGCTCTACTACCAGATGGCATTGCTCGGCCGGCGCGATCTGCCGCTCGCGCCTGATCCGGCCAGCGGGCTCGAAATGCTGCTGCTGCGCCTGCTGGTGTTTCGCCCGGCAGGTGGCATGGATGAGGCCGCGTCTGCACCGCGCCGCGCACCTGCCGAGCAGGCCGCTGCGCAACCACAGCGGTCTGCCGAACCCGCGCGGCCGGCTGCTGCCGCCGCCCCTTCCGCCAACGACGCGCCCGCCGTCCGTTCATCGGCCCGGCGCGAGGATGATTGGAGCGCCATCGTGTCGCGGCTCGGGCTGCGCGGCGCGGCGCAGCAGCTCGCCCAGCACTGCGTGCTGCGGCACCGGCAGGACGAGCATTTCGAGCTGGCGGTCGACGCCCGCAGCCGCAGCCTGCTGACGGCCACCACGCGCCAGGCACTCACCGATGCGCTGTCAAACCTGATCGGTCGGCCGGCGCGGGTCGATTTTGGCGTCGACACCGACGCCGCCGACACGCCGGCGCAGCAACTCGCCCGCGCCGAGGCCGAGCGCGCCGCGCGCGCCCGCGCCGCCCTGGAAGACGACCCGGTGGTGCGCGGACTCATGCACACGCTCGACGCGCGCCTGCTCGACGGCACCGCCAGCACCGACTGAAGCGCCGCTTCACAAGCGCCGATCGATTCGGCGCGTCCCGGCCAGCACTGGCTGCCACAGCCTGAATCGACGGCGTACGCCATTGATTCATATAGCGCAGCGCCGGCAGGCACCGCCCTGCGGCAAGCCGGCATCGTCGGTACACTGGCCCGATCACAGTCCAACGAGGAACGCTCATGAAAGGCAACATGAACCAGCTCCTGCAGCAGGCCCAGCGCATGCAGGAAGCGATGCAGAAGGCCCAGCAGGCGCTGGCCGGCATCGAGGTCAGCGGCGCCGCCGGCGGCGGCCTGGTCACCGTCACCATGACCTGCAACCACCAGGTGCGGCGCGTCAGCATCGACCCCAACCTGGTCGGCGACGACCGCGACATGCTCGAGGACCTGGTCGCCGCCGCCATGAACGACGCGCTGCGCAAAGTCGAGCAGGCCACGCAGGAGCACATGGGCGGCGCACTCGGCGGCTTCAAGCTGCCGGGCATGAACCTGCCGTTGTGAGCATGGCGCAAGGTCTGATCGACGCGCTGACGCAGGCCCTGCAGCGCCTGCCGGGCGTCGGCCCCAAATCGGCGCGGCGCATGGCGTTTCACCTGCTGGTGCGCGACCGCGACGGCGGCCGGCGGCTGGGGCAACTGCTGCTGGACGCCATGGAACGGGTCGGTCGCTGCACGCAGTGCCGCAACCTGACGGAACTCGACGTGTGCGCGCTGTGCAGCTCGTCGCAGCGCGACCGCAGCCTGCTGTGCGTGGTCGAGAGCCCGGCCGACGTGCAGGCCATCGAGCAGGCGAGCGGCTTTCAGGGTCTCTACTATGTGCTGCACGGCCACCTGTCGCCGCTCGACGGCATCGGCCCCGAGGAGCTGGAGCTCGACCGGCTCGAGGCGCGTCTGGACGCCGGCGAGGTGCGCGAGCTGATCCTGGCCACCAATCCCACCGTGGAGGGCGAGGCCACCGCCCACTACATTGCCGAACTGGCCCGCGCCCGCGGCATCCGTAGCACGCGCATCGCCCACGGCGTGCCGCTGGGCGGCGATCTCGAATTCGTCGACGGCGGCACGCTGCGCCAGGCGCTGCTCGGCCGGCGCGACTACGGTAGCTGACCCCCCGCCGCCCGGCCTGGCATCCCAAGACCGCGTGCTATAGTCCGCGCCCCGCCTTTTCTGCCCGCGCCAGCACCTCGTGCCGGGCGGCGCACGCCATGGATACCCGATGCCCGCAGCCAAAGCCGGCCCGCTGATCTGGATCGACCTCGAGATGACGGGCCTCAACACCGCCTGGGACGCCATCATCGAGATTGCCACGGTGGTCACCGACGCGGACCTGAACGTCATCGCCGAGGGCCCGGTGCTGGCCATCCACCAGCCGGAGGAAATGCTGGCCGGCATGGACGAATGGAACACCCGCCAGCACACCAAAAGCGGCCTGGTCGAGCGCGTGCGCAGCTCCACCGTCACGGTCGCCGAAGCCGAGCGCCAGACGGTGGACTTTCTGCGCCGGCACGTCGGGCGCAACCAGTCGCCGATGTGCGGCAACAGCATCTGCCAGGACCGCCGCTTCCTGGCGCGCCTGATGCCGGAGCTGGAAGCCTACTTCCACTACCGCAATCTCGACGTCAGCACGCTGAAAGAACTGGCCATGCGCTGGGCACCCGACGTGGCGGCGACCTTCAAAAAACGCGCCACCCACCTCGCGCTCGACGACATCCACGACTCGATTCGCGAACTGCGCCACTACCGCGAGCATTTGTTCAAAATTTAACAGGCCGTTGAAAACCCTTTTTTCAACGGCCTGTTAAGGCAAGCCAGGGATGGCTTGCCCCCACATCAAGCGCGTCAAGCGCTTGATGTGGGGGACGCTCGTTGCGGACATGTGCCGCGACGAGCCGAGTCGAAAAAGGGCAGGAAGCCCTTTTTCAACGGCTTGTTAAAGAAACGCTGAAAAAATTCCGCGGATGGAATTTTTCAGCGTATTCCGAGGGGATTTTCAGCCAGCGCCCGGGCACTGCGGGCACCACGCCTCAAGCGCGCGCGTCGTGCCAGAGCTTGTAGGTGATGGCGTCCGACAGCGCCTGCCAGGACGCCTCGATGACGTTGGTGGAGGCGCCGACGGTGGTCCAGCGCCGCCGGCTCTGGTCGCTGCATTCCAGCATCACGCGCGTGACGGCGCCGGTGCCGGCGCCCGACTCCAGGATGCGCACCTTGTAGTCGGTCAGCTTGAGCCCGGCGAGGCTGGGATAGGCTGTCGCCAGCGCCTGGCGCAGCGCCAGATCGAGCGCGTTGACCGGCCCGTTGCCCTCGGCCACGGTCATGTGCATCTGCCCGCCGACGCGCACCTTCATGGTCGCCTCGGACAGCGTCACCAGGCGCCCGTCCACCCAGCGCCGCTCGTCGATGACGCGAAAGCTGTCGAGCTCGAAGTACGTCGGCAGGCCCTGCAGCAACCCGCGCGCCAGCAGCTCGAAGCTGGCCTCGGCGCCGTCGTAGGTGTAGCCGTCGAGCTCGCGCGCCTTGACCTGCTCCACCAGTTGCCCGACGCGCGGGTCGTCGGCCGCCAGCGGCAGGCCCACCTCGTCCAGCAGCGCCAGCACGTTGGCGCGGCCGGCCTGGTCGGAAACCAGGATCTTTCGGTGGTTGCCCACCCGCTCCGGCGGCACGTGCTCGTAGCTGCGTGGGTCCTTCTCCACCGCCGACACGTGCAGGCCGCCCTTGTGGGCGAAGGCGTTCTCGCCCACGTACGGCGCGTGGCGGTTCGGCGGGCGGTTCAGGCGCTCGTCCACGAAGCGCGAGGCGTGCGTCAGGTGCGCGAGATCGTCGTCGCTCAAGGCCGTCTGGTAGCCGAGCTTCAGCATCAGCGTCGGCAGCAGCGAGACGAGGTTGGCGTTGCCGCAGCGCTCGCCAAGACCGTTCAGCGTGCCTTGCACCTGGCGCACGCCGGCGCGCACCGCCGCCAGACTGTTGGCGACGGCGTTCTCGGTGTCGTTGTGGCAATGGATGCCGAGCCGCTCGCCGGGGATGCGCTTTGCGACCTCGGCGACGATGGCCTCGACCTCGTGCGGCAGCGTGCCGCCGTTGGTGTCGCACAGCACGATCCAGCGCGCGCCACCGCGTGCGGCGGCTTCAAGACACGCCAGCGCATAGGCCGGGTTGGCCTTGTAGCCGTCGAAGAAATGCTCGGCGTCGAACAGCGCCTCGCGCCCGGCCGCCACGCAGGCCGCCAGACTGTCCTCGATCATGGCGAGGTTCTCGTCGAGCGTGGTGCGCAGCGCCACGGTGACGTGAAAATCCCAGGTCTTGCCGACCAGACAGATGGCCGGCGCGCCGCTGGCAAGCAGGCGCTGCAACCCGGGATCATCCGCCGGTGTGCGGCCCGGGCGGCGCGTCATGCCGAACGCCACCAGGCGCGCGCGCTTGAACGTGGGCGCGGCGGCGAATACCGCATCGTCGGTCGGGTTCGCACCCGGCCAGCCGGCCTCGATGTAATCGACGCCGAGGTGGTCCAGCTCGTGCGCGATCGCCAGCTTGTCGCCGACCGAAAAATCGACGCCCTGCGTCTGCTGGCCATCGCGCAGCGTGCTGTCGTAAATAAAGATGCGCGGCGCGGACACGGTTGCCTACCTCGGTGCGGCGAAACGCGCCATTTTACGCGCCGCCGCCCGCCCCTCCCAGCCGGTTCAGGCCGGCGTGAGCCCGGCCATGTCCAGCATCAGCCACTTGCTGCCGGCGCCGGCGAACTTCACCTGCACGCGCGTGCGCGGGCCCTGGCCCTCGAAATCGGTGATCACACCCTCGCCGAACTTGCCGTGCCGCACGCGCTGGCCGACTTCGAGCCCGCCCGCACCCTCGGCCGCCTTGGGCGGCGTGCCCCAGGCGCTTTCACGCCGCGGTGGCGCGGCCGGGCGGGCGAAATCGTTGCCGCGGCCAGCATTGCGCTCGCTGCGCCAGTCGCGATTGCCGTAGCCGCCACCGCCAAAACCGCCCCCACTGTAGGCCCCACGCCCGGCACCGCCCGCCGGGCGGGCGCCGACCGGACGGTCCACGGTGCCGCGCAGGCGCACTTCCGTGAGGTGCTCGGCCGGGATTTCCTCGATGAAGCGCGACGCCATGGCCGGGCGCGTCTCGCCATGGATGCGCCGGCTCTCGGCGTAGGTGATGAACAGCCGCTCGCGGGCGCGGGTGATGCCGACGTAAGCCAGACGGCGTTCTTCTTCCAGCCGCGCCGGCTCCTCGACGGAGCGCTGACTCGGGAACAGGCCCTCCTCCACGCCGACCAAAAACACCTGGCGGAATTCGAGGCCCTTGGCCGAGTGCAGCGTCATCAGCTGCACACAGTCGGCGCCGGCCTCGCCCTGGGCGTCGCCGGCTTCGAGCGCGGCGTGGCTCAGGAACGCCGTGAGAGGATCGAGCTCCGCGTCCTCGTTCACGAACAGGCTCGCCGCGTTGACGAGCTCGTCGAGGTTCTCCACCCGGCCCTCGCCGCGGCCGTCCGGGTCCTTGGCGTAGTGCGCCTTCAGACCGCTGGCCTCGACGGCGCAGGTCACCTGATCCATCAGCGGCTGGCCATTGCCGGCCGCGCGCAGCTCGCCGATCAGTTTGGCAAAGCCGCCGAGCGCGCTGGCCGCCCGGCCGGGCAGGCCACCGCCTTCCAGCAGCCGCGTCAGCACCGCCCACAGCGACAGGCCGCTGGCGCGCGCCTCCTCGCGCAGGGTCTCCAGCGTCTTGTCGCCGATGCCGCGCGGCGGCTGGTTCACCACCCGCTCGAAGGCCGTGTCGTCGTTCGGGTTGGCCACCAGGCGCAGGTACGCCAGCGCGTCGCGAATCTCCGCCCGGTCGAAAAAGCGCTGCCCGCCGTACACGCGGTAACGGATGCGCCGCGCCATGAGCTGTTCCTCGAACGCCCGCGACTGCGCATTCGAGCGGTACAGGATGGCGACCTCGCCGCGCGGGTTGCCGGCCGCGGCCCAGGCCTCGATCTGCTCGACCACGAAACGGGCCTCGTCCTGCTCGTTGTAGGCGGCGTACAGGCGAATCGGCTCGCCGCTGCCGGCATCCGACCACAAGTTCTTGCCGAGGCGCTCGCGGTTGTTGGCGATCAGCGCGTTGGCGGCGGAAAGAATGGTGCCGGTCGAGCGGTAGTTCTGTTCGAGGCGGATTACCTTCACGTCCGGGAACTGGCGCTCGAACTCGCGCATGTTCTCGACCCTGGCGCCACGCCAGCCGTAGATGGACTGGTCATCGTCGCCGACCGCGAACAGGCTGGTGTCGGGTCCGGCGAGATTGCGCAGCCAGGCGTACTGCAGCGTGTTGGTGTCCTGGAACTCGTCGACCAGGATGTGCCGAAAACGCCGCCGGTAGTGGTCGCGCAGCGCCGGCTGCTGCACCCACAGCTCGTTGCTGCGCAGCAGCAGCTCGCCAAAATCGACCATGCCGCCGCGCTCGCAGGCCGCCTCGTAGCGGCGGTACAGCTCGGCCAGGCGCTCGCGGTCGGCAAAGCCCTGCGTGTCGATGTGGCGCGCGCGCTGGCCCTCGTCCTTGCGGGCGTTGATGAAGGCCGCCACCGCGGCGGGCTTGGTGGTGTCGTCGCCGAGCTCGCGCAGCAGGCGCTTGATGAGGCGCTGCTGGTCGTCCGAATCGAGAATCTGGAACGTCTCCGGCAGCCCGGCCTCGCGCCAGTGGGCGCGCAGCAGACGGTGCGCGATGCCGTGGAAGGTGCCCACCCACAGCCCGCGCGGGGACATGTGCAGCAGCTCGCCGATGCGCTCGCGCATCTCGGCCGCCGCCTTGTTGGTGAAGGTCACGGCCAGGATCTCCTGCGGCGCGGCGCGCTCGACCTCGATCAACCACGCAATGCGGTGCGTCAGCACGCGCGTCTTGCCGCTGCCGGCGCCAGCCACCACCAGCGCCGTCTGGCCGGGCGCGGTCACGGCCTCGCGCTGCGGCGGGTTCAGGCGTTCGATCTGGCGTTCTAGGCTCATGCTCATCAGGCGCTTTGGACGATGGCTCGGGGTGGCGGTTCACCACCCGCGTGGGGCGGGCATTCTATCCAAGCAGTCGCCGATGGCTGAGGTGCAGGCGCGCCAAGCGAGACTCACTCCACCACCTTGATCAGCTGCCCCGGCTTGGGCTCACCGGCCGGGTAGGCACCGTTGAGCAATCGCAGCTGGGCCTCGGCGTCGCCCGGCAGGCGCGAGCTGCCGGCGAGTTTGGCGTAGCTGTCACCGGCCACGGCCGTGCGCAGGCGCAGGCGCAGCGGCTCGGCCAGCGGCTTTTCGTCTTCGCGCAGCGGGTGGAAAGACAGCGCGGTCTGGCGCATGGCCGCGTCCACCGCCGCCGGGTCGGCGCCTTCCAACGCCACACTGGCCAACACGTAGGCCTGATTGCGGTGAAAAATGACGCTGACGCGCCCGGGCCGACCCTGAATTTTGAGCGGTGCCGTGTAGCCGGGCAGGCCGGCCGGGCTGATCTCCTCGCCAGCCGGATTGCGAATGCCCAGGCGGCGGATCATGAACTCGCGCGGCGTCTCGCGCTGGTTCAGATCCTGGCTGGTCAGCTGCGCCTGCGCCTTGCCGCCGGGGCCGATGGCCAGCAAGCGGTCGGATCGGTTGTCGAGCCGCCAGCCGGCGGGGAATTCGAGCGCGAAGTCGAGCTCGCGGTGGTAGAAGCGGTTGCCGCGGCGGATGCCCTGTGCGGCGCTGTCGCCGTAGACCAGGCCATCGATGTGCTTGAGATACAC
>NZ_JAQVGQ010000296.1 GCF_028696615.1 Immundisolibacter sp.
CAAGTGATCGTGCTCGCCATCGTGCAGGGCATCACCGAATTCCTGCCGATTTCGAGCTCCGCGCACCTGATCCTGGTGCCGGAACTGCTCGGCTGGCCGGACCAGGGCCTGGCGTTCGACGGCGCCATGCACGTCGGCACGCTCACCGCCGTGCTGTGGTACTTCCGCAAAAACCTGTGGCCGTTGACGCGCGATTTCGGGCTGAGCCTGCGCGGGGAGGGCCTCACGCCGAACGGTCGTCTCGCTTGGGCGGTGCTGCTCGGCACGCTGCCGGCGGCCATCGCGGGTCTCCTGCTGCACGACCTGGTCGAAACCACGCTGCGCAGTCCCAAGGTGATCGCCGCCACCACCATCGGCTACGGCCTGCTGCTGTGGCTCGCCGACCGCATCGGCGAGCAGGGGCGCGACGAGTACACGTTTCGCTGGCGCGATGCCGCGCTGGTGGCGGTGGCGCAGGCGCTGGCGCTGGTGCCGGGCACCTCGCGCTCGGGCGTGACCATGACGGCCGGCCTGCTGGCCGGCCTCACGCGCGCCGGGGCGGCGCGGTTTTCGTTTTTGCTGTCGATCCCGATCACCGCGCTCGCCGGCGGTTACGAGCTCCTGAAGATCGTCCGGACCGGCGCACCGGCCGAGCTCGACCGCACGCTGCTGGCGGCCGTGGTGGCCGGTATCAGCGGGTATCTGGCCATCGCCTTTCTGTTGCGCCTGCTGCAGAACCGCGGCATGACGCCGTTCGTCGTCTACCGCCTGCTGCTGGGCGGGTACCTGATCGCCGTGTTTTACTGACCGGCCGCGGGCCGGCATTGCACCGGCCCGCAGGCGCACACAGTCAGCCGAAGTGGCACACGTAATGCGTGGGCTCGACAGCCTCGATGTCGAAATGGCTGTCGCCCGGCACGTCGAAAGCCTGCCCCGGGCCATACTCCAGCCACGCGTCGCTGCCGGCCTGACGCACGCGGCAGCGCCCGGCGACGATTTCCATGCGCTCCGGCGCGCCGGTGTTGAAGGTGAGCGTGGCCGGCAGGATCACACCCAGCGTCTTGCGCGTGCCGTCGGCCAGCAGCACCGTGTGGCTGACGCACTTGCCGTCGAAGTAGACGTTGGCTTGCGTGAGGACGCTCACGGCGTCGATGCGGTCGGACATTTCAGGCTCCTGTCGTCAATCCGGAATGAGGCGAAACAGCCTCGTAAGGTCGTTCGCGGCGGAGGGTTCGCGGCTGAAGCCGCTCCTACACGGCAGGCGAGCCGTTCGCTGGAATGGCACGTAGGAGCGGCTTCAGCCGCGAACCCAAAGACCCTTAGAAAAACGCTGATTTAGTCAGCGTTTTCCGTCCGGGGCAGGATGCCCCGGCGTGAATCAAGGGCGTAAGCCATTGATTCACTGAGCGTCGCGCGGACGTGTACCGCGCGACGGCGAGCTGAAAAATTCCAGGGAGGAATTTTTCAGGTTTTCTCAGAGTTTATGAAGAAATGCGCGTCCTGCGCATTTCTTGCGTCGCCCGTCCGGTACACGCCCGGACGGGCTCCCGCGAATCAAGCCCTTGCGGGCTCGATTCGCGTCCGGCCATCCCTGGCCGGCCTCGGAGCTTGAAAAATTCACAAGCTCTCAGCGCAGCGCCTTGAAGCGCAGCCGGTGCGGGCGGGCGGCCTCCTCGCCTAGGCGCTGGCGCTTGTCGGCCTCGTATTCCTGGTAGTTGCCGGCAAAGAAGGTCCACTGCGAGTCGCCTTCCGCGGCCAGGATGTGGGTGGCGATGCGGTCGAGGAACCAGCGGTCGTGGCTGATCACCAGCGCGCTGCCGGCGAACTCCAGCAGCGCTTCTTCGAGCGCACGCAGGGTCTCGACGTCGAGGTCGTTGGAGGGCTCGTCCAGCAACAGCACGTTGCCGCCCTTGAGCAGCGTCTTGGCCAGATGCAGCCGCCCGCGCTCGCCGCCCGACAGGCTGCCGACGCGCTTTTGCTGGTCCGCGCCCTTGAAATTGAAGCGCCCCAGATACGCCCGCGACGGCATCTCGAACTTGCCGACGGTGATGATGTCGGCGCCGCCCGAGATGTCCTCCCAAGCGGTCTTGTCGTTGGCGAGCTCGTCGCGGCTCTGGTCGACCAGCGCAAGGTTGACCGTCTGGCCGATCTTGATGGCGCCGCCGTCCGGCTGCTCGCGGCCGGTGATCATACGAAACAGCGTCGATTTGCCGGCGCCGTTCGGGCCGATGATGCCGACGATGGCGCCCGGCGGAATCTTGAAGCTCAGATCGTCGATCAGCAGCCGGTCGCCGTAGGACTTGCGCACGTGATCGAACTCGATCACCTCGTTGCCGAGGCGCTCGGCGACCGGGATGAAGATTTCCTTGGTCTCGTTGCGCTTCTGGTAGTCGTGGCTGGCCAGCTCCTCGAAGCGATTCAGGCGCGCCTTGCTCTTGGCCTGGCGGCCCTTGGGGTTCTGGCGCACCCATTCGAGTTCCTGCGCGATCGCCTTGCGGCGGGCGGATTCGGACGACTCTTCCTGCTTGAGGCGCTGCTCCTTCTGCTCGAGCCAGGCGCTGTAGTTGCCCTTGAACGGGATGCCGCGCCCGCGGTCGAGCTCCAGAATCCACTCGGCGACGTTGTCCAGGAAATAGCGGTCGTGCGTCACCGCCACCACGGTGCCCGGGAAACGGTGCAGAAACTGCTCCAGCCACTCGACCGACTCGGCGTCGAGATGGTTGGTCGGCTCGTCCAGCAGCAGCATGTCGGGCTTCGACAGCAGCAGCCGGCACAGCGCCACGCGGCGCTTCTCACCGCCTGACAGAT
>NZ_JAQVGQ010000297.1 GCF_028696615.1 Immundisolibacter sp.
CAGCACCGCCGCCGGTCCGAACCACTGCACGCCCAAAAAATGATGCGGGCTGTGGCCCCACACCAGGCGCGCGCCGGCTTCGACCAGGCGCCGGGCGAGCGTGCGGTAGCGGGCGTCGACCGTCGGTACCCAGTTGGGCTGCCAGTGCAGGGCGACGATGGCGTGGTCCACGGCTGCCGCCAGGCGGCGCACGCGCCCGAGCAGCTTGTCTACCTGGGCGGGATCGGCGAGGTCGAGGTAGGCGATGCCGGGCGTATCTGGCCCGGCGGCGAAATCGGCCTGGTGATCGCAGCCGGCCAGCACGCCCAGGCGCTGGCCGGCGATCTCGAGCACCGCCGGCGCCCAGGCGCTCTCGGCATCCGCCCCGGCGCCGACGCAGGCGATGCCGTGGGCGCGCAGGATGTCCAGCGTGTCCAGCAGGCCCGCCGGGCCGGCGTCGAGCGCGTGGTTGTTGGCCAGCGTGCACAGGCCAACGCCGGCATGGCGCAGTAACTCGGCCGCCGCCGGCCGGGCGCGGAAGTAGAACGCCTTGGGCGGGCCCTGGTACCAGGTGTCCGCCGCGGTGATGGCGCATTCGAGGTTCACGGCCACCAGATCGGCGCCGGCCAGGTGCGAGCGCAGCGCCGCCAGCGGCCAGTCCACGCCGTGGCGGGCGATGGCGGCATCCACGCCGCGCCCTAGCATGGCGTCGCCGCCCAGCAGCAGGCGGGTGCTCACTGCCAGGCGGGCGCCGGCAGATGGTCGAGAAACCAGGCGGCGGCGAGCATCGCTACCTGCTCCAGCGCGCCTGGCTCCTCGAACAAATGCGTGGCGCCGGGCACGATTTCGAGCGCCTTCTCGCAGGTGAGCGCGGCCAGCGCCTGGCGGT
Organism: Immundisolibacter sp.; assembly: GCF_028696615.1. Taxonomy (GTDB): domain Bacteria; phylum Pseudomonadota; class Gammaproteobacteria; order Immundisolibacterales; family Immundisolibacteraceae; genus Immundisolibacter. The sequence goes on from NZ_JAQVGQ010000297.1 coordinate 869, forward strand.
TCAGCGCCAGCACTTCCGGGTCGTGGCCGCCGACGATCAGCAGCGTCGGCGCGCGTACCCGGTCCAGCACCGCCAGCGCCAGATCCGGTCGCCCACCGCGCGACACCACCGCCGCCACTTGCTGTGGCCGCTCGGCGGCGCTGATCAGCGCCGCCGCGGCGCCGGTGCTGGCGCCGAACAGACCGAGCGGTAAGCCGGCCATGGCCGGCTGACGGCCGGCCCAGTCCACCGTGCCGGTGAGGCGCCCGGCCAGCAGCGGGATGTCGAAACGCAGCTTCGCGGTGCGCGCGTCGATGAGTTCTTCGTCGGCGGTGAGCAGGTCGAACAGCAGCGTGGCCAGGCCGGCACGATTGAGGTGGCTCGCCACCGCGCGGTTGCGCGCGCTGAAGCGGCTGCTGCCGCTGCCGTGGGCGAACAGCACCAGGCCGCGCGCGTCGGGCGGCAGCGTGAGGTCGCCGGCGAGTTCCAGCCCGTCCTGATCGATGATGACTTCGCGTCTGTTCATGACCGCACCTCAACCCTTGATGCACACCAGCGGCGCCAGGCGCGCCACGCGCCGGGCGAGCCCCACCCGCTCGGCCACTTCGACCACGGCGTCGACATCCTTGTAGGCGCCGGGCGCTTCCTCGGCCACGCCGCGCGGCGAGGGGCTGCGCACCAAAATGCCGCGCCCGGCCAGTTCGTTCACCACCGCCCGGCCCGACCAGCGGCGCAGCGCCTCGTGGCGGCTCATGCGCCGGCCGGCGCCGTGGCAGGCCGAGCCGAATGCGTGTTCCCGTTCGCCGGCGCCGCCGGCCAGCACGTAAGACGCCGTGCCCATCGAGCCGCCCACCAGCACCGGCTGGCCGACCGCCGCAAACGCCGCCGGCAGCTCGGGGTGGCCCGGCCCGCGGGCGCGCGTGGCGCCCTTGCGGTGCACGAACAGCCGGCGCGGTGCGCCGTCCACGCGATGGGTTTCTTCCTTGCAGGTGTTGTGCGAGACGTCGTAGATGAGATCGAGGGGCGTGTGCGGGAAAAAGCGCCCGAACACCTGTCGGGTCAGGTGCGTCAGGATCTGCCGGTTGGCCAGCGCGCAGTTGATGGCGGCGCGCATGGCGCCCAGGTATGCCTGACCGAGCGTCGATTCGATCGGCGCGCAGGCCAGCTCGCGGTCTGGCAGCACGAGGCCGTGCCGCGGCGCGGCGTCGCGCATCTGGGCCAGGTAATCGGTGCCGACCTGGTGACCCAGTCCGCGCGAGCCGCAGTGGATGGCGACCACCACCTCGCCTTCATGCAGGCCGAAAGCGTCTGCCGCGGCGCGGTCGAACACGGCCTCGACCACCTGCACCTCGAGGTAGTGGTTGCCCGAGCCGAGCGTGCCCATCTCGTTGCGCTGGCGGTGCTTGGCCAGCGCCGACACCTGCTGCGGCTGCGCGCCCGGCATGCAGCCATGCTCCTCGATGCGCTCGAGATCCTCGGCCCGCCCGTAGCCGCGCTCGACCGCCCAGCGCGCGCCGCCGGCCAGCATGGCGTCGGTCTCGGCGGCGTCGAGGTGCACCGCGCCGCCGCCGCCGAGGCCACTGGGGATGGTGCCAAACAGCGCCTCCACCAGCGGCGCCTTGACGGCCTCCACCGCGCCGCGTTCGAGCCCCGTGTGCAGCAACCGCACGCCGCAGGAGACGTCGAAGTCGACCCCGCCGGCCGACACCACGCCGCCTGCGGCCGGGTCGAACGCGGCCACGCCGCCGATCGGAAAGCCGTAACCCGAGTGCGCGTCCGGCAGCGCGTAAGCGGCCTCGACGATGCCGGGCAGGCTCGCCACGTGCGCGAGTTGCTCGCCCACCTGGTCGTCCATGGCGGCCAGCAGGTCGAGGTCGGCATAGATCACGGCCGGCACGCGCATGGCGCCGGACGGTGGCAGGCGCCATTCGCAGGGGCC
>NZ_JAQVGQ010000067.1 GCF_028696615.1 Immundisolibacter sp.
CGGACGCCGACCGCTGGGCCGGCGTGCCCGACAAGCGCAAGCTGCTGGAAGAGTAGGGCGTGCGTGTCGCCATTGCCGGCGCCGGTGGCATCGGCTGTCTGGTCGGTGCGCGTCTGGCGGCGGCCGGTCAAGCCGAGGTGCTGCTGCTGGCGCGCGGCGAACACGCGTCGCGGCTGGCTGCAGATGGCCTGATCCTCGACTTCAACGGTGCGCGTGAAACGCACCGTCTGCCGGTGATCGACACCGCCGACGAGGCGGCGCTGGCTTCGCTCGCCGACTGCGACTGGCTGCTGTTCGCCTGCAAGAGCCAGCACACGCGGCGGCTTGCCGAGCGTCTGAAGCCCCACGTCGGCGCGCAGTGCCGGGTGGGCTCGCTGCAGAATGGCGTCGACAACGAGCCGATCCTGGCAGACGTGTTCGGCCGGCCGGTGCTCGGTGGCCTCATGCGCAAGTTCTTCGCGCACATCACCGCACCGGGCGAAGTGGAAGTCCGCGGCGCGCTGGAAGCGGTGATCGGCGACTACCCGACCGGCTGCGGCGCGGACGCCTGCGACATGATCGAGCGCCTGCGCGCGGCCGGCGTGACGGTTTATGCGAGCGACGACATCCGCCGCGAGCTGTGGCGCAAGCTGGTGCTCAACAACGGCTGCAACCCGCTGGCGGCGGTGACCTTCCTCGACACCCAGCGCATGGCGAACGACCCCGATCTGGCCTGGGTGATGCGCAACCTGATGCGCGAGGCCGGCGCCGCGGCGGCGGCCGACGAGGTGGAATTCACCCCGCACGAGCTGGAAGCCGTGTTCCAGTGGATCAAGGGCATCACGCCGATCAAGCCGTCCATGCAGGCCGATGCCGAGCGCGGCAAGCCGCTGGAACTGGACGGCATCACCGGCGCCGTACTGCGCCGGGCGGCGCTGCTCGGCATCGAAGTACCGGTCACCGCCACGCTGCACCATGTGCTGCTCGGCAAGTACGGCAGCGCCGACTGACAGGGTGTGGTTTTTTTCAAGGGAACTGATTATTTATTCAGTTGCTCCCGCCGGCGTAGGATGCCCCGGCACGAATCAAGAGCGCAAGTCCTTGATTCGTTGAGCGCTGCGCGGGCGTGTACCGGACGGGCGACGCAAGACATGCGCAGGCCGCGCATTTCTTCGCAAACTCTGAGCCGCCGCCCGGCTGTGCCGGGCGCGGCGCGCGTATCGGGCGTCAGTCGTTGTTTTCCAGCAGCGGCTGCTCGTCGCGGCCGAAATGGGTGACCAGCACCGGGCAGGTGGCCAGGCGCACCACTTTTTCGGTGACGCTGCCGACCAGGTGCTTCAGGCCCGAGCGGCCGTGCGTGGCCATGATGATGAGATCGGCCTTCTCGTCGCGCGCGGCGGCGACGATTTCTTGGGCTGGGCGGCCAAAGCGCACCACGGCGCGGGTTTTGACGCCCTGGTCGAGATATTCCTGCGTCACGGCGGCGAGCTGCTCGCGCGCGTGAGCAGCCACTTTTTCCTCGTAGCCGTGCGAGTCGCTCAGATCCGGCGCGAACGGCGGCGGTTCGGCCACGTACAGCAGCACCAGCTCGGCGCCGAAGGTCTGGCCGAGTCCGGCCGCATAGGCGAGCGCGCTGCGCGCCGGATCGGAAAAGTCGAGCGGCACCAGGATGCGTTTGAGCGTGACGTGCTTCATGGTTTTCCCCCTTTGTCGATTGGTAAGCGCTGATTTTATCAGCGCTTACCAATCGGGGCAGGACGCCCCAACCTGAATCAGTGGCGTAAGCCATTGATTCAGGGGGCGCAGCGCGGGCATGCACCGCGCTGCAGCGAGCTTAAAAATTCCATGGACGGAATTTTTAAGCATCTCCCCCAAGTGTTCTCGGTCTTGAGATCGGACCGGGATGGCGATTATGGGGCAGACGACGGGGTGCGGTAACGGGCGACTGGACAGGCGGGCGCGGTCGATTGAGCGCCGTCAACACGCCGCGCCCGGCGGCGCCAGCGTCAGCACAGCTGCGCGCGCAGGCGTGCCTGCAGCGGGCTCGAGCGCGGGAAATGCGCCAGCAGGAATTCCATCTGGTCGGCCAGGATGCGCCGCCCGCGCAGGTATACGTACTCGGCGTGCGTGGGCACGAACGGGATCGCCAGCAGCTGCATGCCGGCCTGCTCTGGGGTGCGGTTGGCCTTGTGGTTGTTGCAGCGTTTGCAGGCGGTGACCACGTTGGCCCAGCTGTCGGCGCCGCCGGCGCTCAGCGGGCGCACGTGATCGCGCGACAGATCCCGTGCCAGGAACGGTTGCCCGCAGTACAGGCAGGTGTGCGCATCGCGCTTGAACAGCGCCGGGTTGTTGAGGGGTGGTGAGTAGGTTTCGCGGCTGTGGCGCAGCGCGGATTGGTCGCCGGTGGTGGCGATGATGGAGTTCACGTCGATCACCGTGCGCCGCCCGCTGGCGGCGTTGGTGCCGCCACGCACCCGGTACAGCAGCGAGCCGCAGGTGTAGGCCACCTGGCCGAAATGGTAGAGCCGCACCGCGGTCTGGTAGTCCACCCATTCGAGTGGCATTCCGGACACGTCGGTGCGCAGGACCTGTTGGGCAAGTGAGTGTGTCATGGGTGTCCCCGCCGGCGCCCGGGCCGACGCAACAAGCGACCATTTCCCTCGACAAGCGCCGGCGCCGTGGCTGCGCCCCGCAAGCACCGGCGAATCAATAGACGAGAGTATGGACCGCGATTGTGTAACCGGTATTGCGCGCGCCGGCAAGCGCCGGCCACGGTGGGACGGCGCTGCCGGTCGCTGCGATAAAATGCCCGGCCCGCCCTTCGGTCGAGTTCGCATGTCTGCCATTCCCAGCCGGCGCGTCGATTCCGCGGCCCGGTCGCGCCCGCAGGCGGACCCGGGAAGCGCCCACGCCGCCACCACCGCGGCGGACTTGCGCGGTGACGGTCGCCTGGGTGTGCGGTATGCGCTGACGCTGGCGGTGGGTGAGGATGCCGCCCGCAAGGCAGCGCTGATCGGCCTCGAGCAGACCGTGGAGTTGCCGCAGGCGCTGCTGGATCCGGCGCTGGCCGAGCGCATGGCCGGGCGGGTCGAGACCGTGCGCCAGACCGGCCCGCGCCGGGCGCAGGTCGACATCTCCTACAGCCTGCAGGCTATCGGCGACGATCTGCCGCAGTGCCTGAACCTGCTGTTCGGCAATATTTCGCTCAAACCCGGCATCCGCATCGTCGGCATCGACTGGCCGGCGGCGCTGGTGGCGGGTCTCGGTGGTCCGGGACACGGCATCGCGGGCCTGCGCGAGCTGACCGGCGTGCACGGCAGGGCATTGCTGTGCACGGCGCTGAAACCGATGGGCCTGTCGGCGGCCGATCTGGCGCGGCTCGGCGCGGCGTTTGCCCGCGGCGGCATCGACATCATCAAGGACGATCACGGCCTGGCCGATCAGCCGGCGGCGCCGTTTGCCGAGCGCCTGGCGCGCTGCCAGGAGGCGGTTGCCAGCGCCAATGCGGCGGCCGGCACGCGGGCGCTGTACTTCCCGAACGTGACGGCCCCCGCCGCGCAGCTGCCGCGGCGGCTCGAGGCGGCCAAGGCGGCCGGTTGCCGCGGCGTGCTGATCAGTCCCTGGCTGGTGGGGATCGACACGCTGCGCCTGATCCGCGACCAGTACGGACTGGCCACGCTCGCCCACCCGGCGCTGACCGGCAGCCTGTTCGGGCGCACGGCCGGCATGGCGCCGGAACTGGTGCTGGGTGACCTGTTCCGCCTGGCGGGTGCGGACGCCGTCATCTACCCCAACGCCGGCGGGCGCTTCGATTTTTCGGCCGCCACCTGTGCACGCATCAACCGGCACCTGCGTCGGCCACTCGGCGCGCTGCGCGCCAGCCTGCCGGCGCCGGCCGGCGGCATGAACGTGGCCTCGGCCGGTCACTGGGCGCGGCGCTATGGGCCGGATACGCTGCTGCTGATCGGCGGCAGCCTGTATGCGCAGGGCGATCTGGTGGCCGCTGCCGCGGCGCTGCGCCGGGCGGTGGAGGCGGCGTCGTGAGCGGCGACTTTTCGCACGTGCTGCGTGGCGAGGGTTTCACCTGGCCGGCGGTGCCGCTGCGCGTCTACAAGAACGACGGCAGCCCGCACCGCGACATCACGCGCCGCACGCTGCTGGGTGATGGGCCCGGCGAGGCGGCGCTGGATTTCGAGGTGCGTTATTTCGAGCTGCAGCCGGGCGGCTATTCCACGCTCGAGCGCCATGAGCATCCGCACGCGGTGGTGATTGTGCGCGGGCGCGGTTCGGTGATCCTGGGCGAGCGGGTCGAGGCGGTGGCGGCCGGCGATTGCGTGTACGTGGCGCCGCAGTGTTTTCACCAGTTCCACGCCGACGCCGGCGAGGTGCTCGGCTTTTTGTGCGTGGTCAGCCGCCAGCGCGACCGGCCGGTGCTGCCGAGCGACGAGGAGCTCGCGCGCCTGCGCGAGGTCCCTGAGTTGGCGCGACTGCTGCGCGTGTGAACGCACTATCCGGTCGAACATCGGTCGGGGAACAAAAAGCCCGCCGGGTTCGCCAGCGGGCTTTTTGTTGGGCAAGCGCGGGCATTGCGGCCCGCGTCGCGATCAGCGCGTGATGAAGTCGCTGTGGACCCAGCCGCTGCGGCCGTTCACGTCCACACCCCACCAGGCGCCCTGTTTCTCGCCATTGGGTGCCACCGGGGTGCCTTTGGGCACCAACATGACGATCGGCGATTGGGTGGATGGACCGGAGCGCATGTTGACGTCGGACAGTGTCACGTAGTTAGACGCGGAAGGTCGCGTCGCGGCAGGTTGTGTGGCCTGCACTTGTGCGACCAGCTTGTTGTGGGCATCAAGTAGGGCTGCCGCTACGATCTTGCCGATGTCCGTACTGGCATAGGACCCGCCCGCCGCGCCAACGATACCGCCGAAGCCCAATCCGCCGAAGCCGATGTCACGTTTGCTGGCGCTGCCCTCCGCGGCGGCTTCCTGTACGCCGGTGCGCACGTTGGTCAGGAACAGCGTGACCTGCGATTCCATGTTGGTCCAGCGGATGCCGCCCGCGATGGCGCCACCGATGCCCGGGATGAGCGAGCCCAGGCCTGCGCCGCCGCCGCCGGCGTTGGCGTCCTTGAACACCACGTTCGGCGTGATCAGGAAGTCGGCCGCCTTCATTTGGCCAGCGCCCATGTTGCTGCCGCTTTGCAATTCGCCCGCGGAGGCCATGGCGCGCTCGCGTTGCAGGGCCTGGCTGGCCTGGCCACGGTCAACCACCTGGAAACAGTTGCTCTGGGCCATCATGATGCGCAGCAGCGGAATCGGGCTGCTGAGGCCAACCTGGGCCAGCATCGGGTTGTCCTGTTCGACCAGCGCTGCGGTACCAATCGGCGAGGCGCAGCGGGTCAGTTGCGGGGCCGAACCTTGCGCGCCGGCGGCACCGGCGGAGCCGGTAACCATCGTGCCGCCGCCACCGAGCTGGGTCTGCGTCGACGCGCAGCCGGCGACCGACAGGGCTGCCAGGCCGGCGAGGGTGGACGCCAACTTGTTCTTGGTCATCAGATCACTCCCTTGGGTTGTTTGAATCGGATGGTGTCCAGGCAGCCCGGCACTCTGGCCGAATCTACGGCGCCCGTGTTGCGAACCGTGTCACATTCGAACGACGATCTTGCCGAAGTGCCGGCCCGCCGCCATGTGCGCGAAGGCGTCGCGAATCTCGGCGCGCTCGAACACGCGGTCGATGACCGGCTCGATGCCGTGGCTGGTGATGGCGCGGTTCATGGCCTCGAACATCTCGCGCGGGCCGACGAACACGCCGTGCAAGCGCAGGCCCTTCATCAGCACCGGGCGCAGGTCGACCTCGGTGGCGTTGCCGGCCAGCACGCCGATGATGGTGATGGTGCCGCCCAGGCGCGCCGCGTTGATGGACTTGCCAATCGTGCCGGCGCCGCCGACCTCCACCACCTGATCGACGCCGGCCTTGTTGGTGAGCGCCATGACCGCCTTGTCCCAGTCCGGCTGGCTGGCGTAATTGATACCGTGGTCGGCGCCGAGCGCCTTGGCGCGGGCGAGCTTCTCGTCGCTGCTCGAGGTGATGATGACCTTGGCGCCGGCCGCCTTGGCGAACTGCAGCGCGAACAGCGACACCCCGCCGGTGCCGAGCGCCAGCACCGTGTCGCCGGGTTTGACCTGGCCCTGCACGACCACGGCATTCCAGGCCGTCACGCCGGCGCAGGGCAGCGTGGCCGCCTGCTCGAAGGACAGGTGCTCGGGAATCGGCAGCAGGCCGTCCTCGTCGAGCGCGACCAGTTCGGCACCCATGCCGTCGCCCGGGCCGCCCAGCGTCGAGCCGCGTGCGGCCGGCGTCGCCTCGCCGCCCAGCCATTTCTGCGCAAAGATCGCCACCACCCGGTCGCCGACCTTGAAGCGCTGCACGCCGGCACCGACCGCCACTACCTCACCGGCGCCGTCGGACAACGGGATGAGCGGCAGCTTCTGGCGCGGGTTGTACTGGCCCTGCACGGTCATCAGATCACGGAAGTTCAGCGACACGGCGCGCACACGCACCAGCACCTGCCCCGGGCCGGGTTGCGGGTCCGGGCGCTCGACGATGGCCAGTTTGTCCACGCCGAACTCGGAAATCTCGATAGCCTTCATTGTGCGCACTCCTGCTGGGTTGAAGCCGGTGACCGAACGAGCGTCGGGTAAGCGCCGATTATAGGTGCTGCGCTTCGGCGCCCCGGCGGGGCTGTGCCATCATTGCAGACGGCACGCATGTTGGCTGCCGCCGCGCAGGGTGATCGAATGAACCGCCGTTTTTTAAAACTGTCCGCGCTGATTTTTTGTCTGCCGCTGCTGTGGGCAGGGCATGCCAGCGCCGGACCGGCCGAGGAGGCGCGCCTGCGCGACGCGGCCGATGTGCTGCACCAGATCAGCGAGATTCCCGAAAACGCCATCCCGCCCGAGTTGCTGGCCGATGCCTACGGCATCGCGGTGATTCCCGGCGTGATCAAGGCCGGTTTCGTGGTCGGTGGCCGCTGGGGCAAGGGTGTCATCGCCGTGCGGCAGGACGGCGGCTGGAGCAACCCGGCGTTCGTGACCCTGGCGGGCGGCAGCATTGGCTGGCAGATCGGCGCCCAGTCGACCGACATCATCCTGGTGTTCAAGACCCGCCGCGGCGTGGAGAACCTCGCCTCCGGCAAGATCACGCTGGGTGCCGATGCCGCCATCGCCGCCGGCCCGGTCGGCCGGCAGGCATCGGCCGCTACCGATGCGCAGCTCAAGGCGGAGATCTATTCCTACTCGCGCAGCCGCGGGCTGTTCGCCGGCGTGGCGCTGGAAGGCGCCGTGCTGCAGCCGGACGACGACGCCAACGCCGCCGCCTACGGCGGCCACGTGTCGTCCTGGGACGTGTTCGAGAACCGCGTGTTCGTCACCCCGCCGGCGGCGCAGCAGTTCCGCAAGACGCTGGCCGAATACGCGCCGCCGCCGCATCGCTGAGAGCTTGTGACTTTTGTAAGCCCCGCAAGCCCGTCCGGGCGTGTACCGGACGGGCGACGCAAGAAATGCGCGGGATGCGCATTTCTTCACAAACCCTGAGCCGTCATGCCGTCGCCGGCCACACTGGTGCCAGACCCGGCCAACCGCACCCTGCACGCCGCGGGTGACTGGACGGTATGTAGCCTGGATGCGGTGCAGGCGCAGTGGCGCGACTGGCAGCATGCGGGCGACTGGACGCTCGACGCCGGTGGTATCGACGGTCTCGACACCGCCGGCGCGTGGGCGCTGCACCGGCTGACCGAGGCCGCGGCGCGCGCCGGTGTGCGCCTGGACCTGCGCGGCCTGGCGTCGGCGCACGCCGCGCTGCTGGAACTGGTGCGGGCGCGCCTGCCCAAGGGCGATGCCGAACCGGCGGCTGCACCCGGCTGGCTGGAGCGGCTCGGCCGCGGCGTGGTGGCGCACGTCACCGAGGTGCAGCGGTTTCTCGATTTCGTCGGCCGGCTGGTGGCCGAACAGCGCCGGCGCCTGCGCTGGACGCGCCTGGTGCAGGAGATCGACGCCGCCGGCGTCAGTGCGCTGCCGATTCTGGGCCTGCTGGCGTTCCTGATGGGCGTGGTGGTGACCTACCAGGCCGGTGAGCCGCTGAAGGCCTTCGGCGCCAACGTGCTGGTGGTGAACCTGGTGGGCGTCACCATGCTGCGCGAGATGGGTCCGCTGCTGGCGGCCATCATCGTGGCCGGGCGCACCGGCTCGGCCTACACGGCCGAGATCGGCACCATGCGCATCACCGAGGAACTCGACGCGCTGCGCAGCATCGGCATCGCGCCCATGGAGATGCTGGTGGTGCCGAAGCTGCTGGGGCTGACCGTGGCATTGCCGCTGCTGACGCTGTATGCCTCGATGATGGGCATCCTGGGCGGCATGGTGGTGGCCGATGGCCTGTACGGGGTGGGCTATGTCGATTTTCTGCGTCGTCTTCCGAACACGTTCTCGCCGAGTACGTTCTGGGTCGGCCTCATCAAGGCGCCGGTGTTTGCGCTCATCGTGGCCGCCGTGGCCTGTCACCGCGGGTTTCAGGTCGGCTACAGCGCCGAGAGCATTGGCCGCGAGACCACCACCAGCGTGGTGCAGAGCATTTTCCTGGTGATCATCGCCGACGCCGCGTTCTCGGTGGTGTTTCAGGTGCTGGGGCTGTGAGCGCGGAGCTGGCCATCCAGGCGCAGGGCCTGGCCACGCTGGCCGGCACGCGCGTGCTGCACCGTGATCTCGCACTCACCGTGCAGCGCGGCGAGGTGCTGGCGCTGGTCGGCGGCAGCGGCTCGGGCAAGACGGTGCTGCTGCGCACGCTGAGCCTGCTGCAGGCGCCGGCGGCCGGCCGGCTCACGGTGCTGGGCCAGGACGCCGCCACGCTCGGTCCGGCCGGTCTGCGGGCGCTGCGCCGGCGCATCGGCATCCTGTTCCAGCACGGCGCGCTGTTCACCGGGCTCAGCGTGCTGGACAACGTCTGTCTGCCGCTGGCCGAGTACACCGGGCTCGATGCCGCCAGCCGGCGCGAGCTGGCCATGCTGCGGATCGGTCTGGCCGGCCTGCCGGCCGATGCGGCGTTCAAGTTTCCGGGCGAGCTCAGCGGCGGCATGATCAAGCGCGCCGCGCTGGCGCGGGCGCTGGCGCTGGACCCGGAGCTGCTGTTTTTGGACGAGCCCTCGGCGGGGCTCGATCCGGTCACCTCGGCCGGGCTCGACGAGTTGCTGAAGGACCTGCGCCAATTGCTGGGACTGACGGTGGTGATGGTGACGCACGATCTGGACTCGATCGCCCGCGTCAGTGACCGGGTGGCGTTTCTCGGCCGCGGCGCGCTGCTGGCGGTGGCGCCGGTGGCGCAGCTGGCGGCCTCGGACGAGCCGGAGATCCGCGCCTATTTCGCGGCCGCGCCGCGCGATTTTGGAGGTGCCACATGCAGGCCCGCGTAGGCTACGCCGCGGTCGGGGCGTTCGTGCTGCTGCTGGGGGCGGCGCTGGTCGTGCTCGGGCTGTGGCTGGGTTCCGGCCGCGAACGCGGCGAGTTTCGCCTCTATTACGCCTACACCAGCGAGTCGGTGGCGGCGCTCAGTCCGTCCTCGGCGGTCACCTACCGCGGCGTCGAGGTCGGGCGCGTGGCGGCCATCGAACTCGACCCGCAGGATCCGACGCGCGTGCGCCTGACGCTGCGCATCCGCGCCGAGGCGCCGATCAAGACCGACACCGTGGCCACCATCGCCATGCAGGGTCTGACCGGCCTGGGCTCGGGGGAGCTCACCGGCGGCAGCCGGCAGGCCCCGCCGCTGCGGCAGACGCCCGGCAGCCGCTACCCGGTGATCGAGATGCAGCCATCCTTGATGAACCGGCTCGACACCGCCCTGCGCCTGGCCATGAATACGCTCGATCAGGCCAGCCAGCGTCTGCTGGTCATCCTGAACGACGACAACGCGCGCGCCATCGGTGCCATCCTGGCCAATACCCAGCAGATCACCGGCACGCTGGCCGCGCAAAGCCAGCGCCTGAACGGCGCCGTGGCCGACATCGAGCGCATGGCGGCCGCCGGCGCCAAGGCCAGCGAGGCGCTGCCGCGGCTGGCGCCGCGCGTCGAGGCGCTGCTGGACCGCACCGACCGGCTGCTCGCCACGCTGCAGCGCAGCGGCGAGGAGGTCGGCAGCACCGCCCGCGACAGTCGCCGGCAGCTCGAATACACCGCCGGCGTGCTGCTGCCGCAGGTCGAGCGCCTGGTGGACGAGCTGGGCACCGCCGCCGGCAGCCTCGGCGATCTCGGCGCGCGCCTGAACGCCAATCCGCAAATGCTGCTGCTGGGACCGCCGCGGCGCGAACCCGGCCCGGGGGAAGAATGAAACGCCTGCCGATCGTTGTGAGCCTGCTGCTGGCCGGCTGCTCGCTGCCGGTGTCGCGGCCGCCGGCCGATGTGACCCACACGCTGGCGCTGCGCGCGCCGGTGGCGGTGCCGCCGCCGTTGCCGGCCGCACGCACGCTGCAGCTCGCCGCGGTCACGGCGGCGCCCGGCTACACCAGTCCCGCCATGGCGTATCGGCGCAGCGCGCACGAGCTGCGCTACTTCGCCCACCAGCGTTGGGTGGATCGCCCGGCGCGGCTGGTCGAGCAGGCACTGGCGGATGGCCTGGCCGCGGCTGGCGCGGGCCTGGTCGGTGCCGGCAGCGGGGTGCGGCCCGATTACCGCCTGCTCACCGACCTGGTGCAGCTCGAACAGGACTTCACGGCCCAGCCGAGCCGCGTGCGCCTGGTGCTGCGCGTGCAGCTGGTGGACGTGCGCGCGCGCCGGCTGCTGGGCAGCGACACGCTGCGCCTGGAGCAGGCCGCCGCCAGCGACGATGCCGCCGGCGGCGTGGTGGCGGCCAATGCGCTGCTCGAGCGGGCGGTGGGGGAGGTGGCGGCGTTTTGCCGGCGCACGGCCGGCGGCTGAGCGCTTGTGAATTTTTCAAGCGCTCAGGCCGGCCGGACGACGCAAGAAATGCGCAGGATGCGCATTTCTTCAGGAACCCTGCGCCGCGGTTGCGCTACACATCCGCCCACATGCGCAGCAGGTTGTGGTAGCAGCCAGTCAGGCGCACCACGGCCGGGCTGTCCTGGTCGTCATCGCGCAGCGCCAGGATGGCCATGTCGAGCTCGTAGAGGATGCGCCGCCGCTCGGTCTCGCGCACCATGCTCTCGATCCACATGAATGACGCCACCCGTTCGCCGCGCGTGACCGGCTCCACGCGATGCACGCTCGACGCCGGGTACAGCACCAGATCACCAGCCGGCAGCTTGACGCGCTGCGTGCCGAAGCTGTCCTCGATCACCAGCTCGCCGCCGTCGTAGTCGTGCGGATCGCTCAGGAACAGCGTGGCCGACACGTCCGTGCGCACGTGCCGGGCGCTGGCCGGGTGGGTGCGGATGGCGTTGTCGATGTGGTCGCCGAAGGCGTTTGCGGTGCCCGCGTAGCGGTTGAACAGTGGCGGGTAGATGCGCTTGGGCAGCGCGGCGGTGAAAAACAGTGGATTGGCGCTGAGCGCCTGCAGCACCAGCGCGCGGGCCTGGGCGGCGGCCGGGGCGTCCTCCGGCAGTTGCTGGTTGTGCTTGACCTGGCTCGACTGGCTGCCGGCGGTGACGCGCCCGTCCACCCACTGCGCGCCGGCCAGCAGCCGACGGCACTCGGCCAGGCGTTGGTCGTCAAGGATCTTTGGAATGTGCAGCAGCATGGCGCCTCCGGCGGGCGTTGCGGGCGGTGGGGCGTCATTGTGAAGGTGCCGGGGCGGGGTGCGCGCCCGCCCGCCCCGGCGCCGGCGTCAGTACCTGATCTCGGTCACCAGCTGCACGGTGCGCCCGATGCCGGGGATGACGTGGGCGCCGTTCTCGTAGATCGCATCGTAATAGCGCTTGTCGGTCAGGTTCTG
>NZ_JAQVGQ010000298.1 GCF_028696615.1 Immundisolibacter sp.
GACTACTACGCTCGCGCCCGCATCGCCGGCGGCTGGCGCTATCGCATCGCCGCCCGGCAGGCGCCGGCCGATGCGGCGGCCTGGCTGCGCGCCCTGGTCGGCGCGCCAGCCGGGGAGTGGCAATGGCTCGACTACACCGACCCGGCCGGCGAGCGCCGCGTGCTGGCGATAGCGGGCGAGCGCGCGCAGCTTGCGCTGTTCGCGGGCGACGACCTCGACTGGCTGGCTGACGACTGGCTGACGGCGCGCTTCGATGCGCCGCTCGACGCCGCCGCGCGGCGCGCGCTGCTGGCGGGCGTGCCGGGCGTGGCGGGCGCCAATCCCGGGCGCACCGTGTGCGCGTGTTTTCAGGTGGGTATCAACACCCTCGTGCGGGCCATCGCCGAGCAAGGCCTCGCGAGCCCGCAGGCCATCGGCGCTGCGCTTCGGGCCGGCACCAACTGTGGGTCGTGCGTGCCGGAACTGCAGCAGATTTTGGCGGCAGCTGGCCGGGCGGCATGAGTCCCGCTCAGTCGGGTGACTGCGTGGCCGCTGCGTAGGCCAGCAGACGGCAGCGCACCGCACCGGTGCGCTCGGCATACAGGCGCCGGCAGGTGAGCAGCGCGGCCGGTGTCAGTGTGTCCTGCCGGCGGCGGGCCAGGGCATCGATGCGCCGGCGCTCGGCCGGTGACAGGCCGCTCGTCGCCAGGCGTTCGCGCAGCACGGCAAGGTCGTGGTGCTGGCCGAGTTGCTCGGCCGCCTGGTCGGCCTGCGCCTCGAGCGCATCGAACAGCGCTGGCCACAGCCCGCGCAGCAGGCGCAACTGGTAGAGGTGATGTTTGAGCGCCCTGCGCAACGCGTGCAGGCGTCCGGCCGATGGCGTATCGAGCGCCCGGCGCAGCGCGCGCCGCCCACAGCGGTAGGTGCCTGCAAAGCCATCGGCAAGGCGGGCGAAGGGCAGGGCGCCGGGCATCGCGCCAGCCAGCCGCAGGCGCGCCTGCTCTAACGCCGCGCGGGCTTCCTGCAGGTCGTCGGCACCGCCGGCGCCGCTGGCCGCCAGCTCGGCGCACAGGCGCAGCAGGGCGCGGCGCGCGGCGGGCGGTGCGCCCGCGGTGAGGGCGTCTGCGGTGCGCAGCAGTGCGGCCTGGTCGCGGCTTGGTGACAGTGCGCGGCCGGCCTGCCGCAGGGCGTGGTCCACATCTGCCAGCACTGCCCGCGGTTTGGCCTCCAGCAGGCGCAGCGCGGCGCGGGCTTTTTTGATGTGGCGTCGGGCGGCGTGAATGGCTGCTTCATCGGGCGCGTCGTCCAGGCGCTGCCTGGTGCTATTGATTTCGCGTTCCAGACGGCGCGCGAGCGCGTGCGCCAGCGGCTGGTCGAGTTGCAGCTCGAATGTCACGTTCAGGGTCCTTGTAAAGAGATGCGGGACGATTTCCGCCGTGGAATTTACCGGCTCGCTCGATTCATGCCTGGGTAGCCTGGCCCGCACGGCAAGCGCCGAATCGAGCTGCGTTTGCCATTGTTGCGGCAGAGTCGGCGCTGAGGCGGTGGTGGGCTCGGTTGGCTCGCGCGCATCCCCGTGTCCATAGCCAAATGAGGCGCACGCCTGGCTGGAGCTGGCCCCTATCTTGCTTGAGTGAACCAGGCCGCGACGTGGCGGCTACCTACCTGGACTGATCCGGCGGCGCGCAGTGGTGCCGCAGCAGCGACAACGAGGTCGCACCTGCCCTTGCGGCGGGTGCGGCTTTTTTTGTGCCCGCGTTCCGGCGGGCACGCTCCACACAGGGATGACCAAAACCATGCATGCACCCTCCGTTTTGATCCGCGCCGGTGCGTCGTTGGCGGCCGGTTTGTCGTGCGGCACAGCCGCCGCGCAGGCCATCGACGACGCGTTGTTGCAAGGCAAGGTGAGCCTGGACGTCCGTTACCGTTTCGAGATGGTCGACCAAGACCGCCCGGCGAGCATTCTCGACAAGGCGCGCGCCCAAACCGTGCGCACGCGCCTTGGCTGGCGCACCGGTTTGTTCCACGGCTTGTTCGCCTACGGCGAGGCCGAGAACGTGTCCGTCGTGGGCGAGGAGGACTACAACGATACCTACAACGGCAAGACCAGATTCCCGGTGGTAGCGGACCCAGAAGGCACCGAGGTGAACCAAGCCTATCTCGGTTACCAAGGCCTGAAGGGCAATACGTTCCGTTACGGTCGGCAGGCGCTTTTCTTCGACAACCACCGGTTCATCGGTGATGTCGGCTGGCGGCAGAACCAGCAGACCGTCGACAGCTTTTTTTACGAGAACAAGATGCTGCCCGGCGTGATCGGCAGCTACGCCTACGTCTACAACGTGAACCGGGTGTTCGGCGACGACACGCCGCTGAAGACCTTCGCCAACACCGGCGACCTGCACCTCACGGGTCACCTGGTGAACCTGCAGTGGAAGCCGAACCCCATCACCACGCTGACCGGCTACGCCTATCTGCTGGACTTCGACGACTTCGACGCCGAATCCACGGTCAGCTACGGCCTGCGCGCCGCGGGCGAGATTCCGCTGCCGTCGCTGAAGCTGCCGACGCTGCCGGGGGCGCCGGGCTCGGCCATCCTCTACACCGCCGAGTACGCGCGCCAGAGCGACTACGCCGACAACCCGGGCAACTTTGATCTGGACTACGGCCTGCTCGAAGGCGGCATGCGCCTGTTCGGGGTGAACTTCAAGGTCGCCTGCGAGCTGCTGGAGGGCGGCGCCGTGAACGGTACCCGCGCCCTGCAGACACCGCTTGCCACGCTGCATGCTTTCAACGGCTGGG
>NZ_JAQVGQ010000299.1 GCF_028696615.1 Immundisolibacter sp.
TCCACGGCTTGGCCTCATCGCGGCACCAGCCCTGCGGCAAATAGCCCGGTCGGTCGAAGTAGTCGCGCATGGCGGCCAGGCCCCGCGCCAGCGCCTGCCCGCCCTGCACGTTCGGCATGGGGTCGGTGTCCAGCCACTGCCGGTAGCTGTCCTTGAGCGCGCTGGTCTCGATGCAACCGGCGAGGATGGGCTTTTGGATGCGGCCCTGCCAGGTGGCGACCGGCGCGTAGAAACGCTCGCCGCCGTCCCAGTTGCCGAACATGATCGACACGGCGTCGAAGCCGTCGTGTTTGATCATCTCGTCGGCCATCTGGTAGTAGACCTCGGCGAAACCGTAGATCTGCGCCGTGATGTCGAACGGATTGTTGAAGGTGACGTTCTCGACCCAGTCCGGCAGCAGGCTGGTGACGCTTTCCGGCAGCGGCGGGGTGGCGATGCCCTCGTCGGCGAAGTAGTCGCCCATCAACGCCGACCAGCCGCCGGAGATGCTGATCAGGCCAGCGGTGCGCACCGGCCGCCAGGCGCGCGGCGGCGTCACGGCGAACACCGAGGCGCGATCGAGCGCCTCGTCCAGCGTGTCGGCCGGAATGGCGCCGGCGGCCTCGATGGCCGCCCGCGTCACCGCACCGGTGGTGGTGATGGCGCCCGTATGACCGAGCGCCGCACCGCGCCCGGCCTCCGAGCGGCCGACCGCCACCACGATCACCGGCGTGTTGTTGGCGCGGCACTTCTGCACCGCTTCCACGAAGTGCGGGTAGTCGCCGAACTGCTCCACGTAGGTCACCACCACCCGCGTGTCGGCGTTGGTGGCGAGAAAGTTCAGCGCGTCGGTGAGGGCGAAGTTGACCTGGTTGCCGGTCGAAATCTGAAAACTGATGCCAAGCCCGCGGTCCCAGGTCAGGCAGCACAGCGCGCCCAGCACGCCACTCGACTGCCCGAGCAGCGCCACCGTGCCGTGCCGGTACGGGCGGTTGATCGGCCCGGTCCACAGATGCAGACCCGCACCGGCGTTGATGTAACCGTTGCAGTTGGGGCCGATGATGACCAGACCGAGCTTTTCGGCGTGCGCGCGCAGCGCCGCCAACTGGTGCGGCTTCTCGAACCCGGCGGCGAGGATGTAGGCCGCCCGGCAACCGGTGGCGGCGACCTGGTCCAGCATGGCCGGCACGTGCTTGGCGCCGAGCAGGATGGCGGCGATGTCCGGCGTTTCCGGCAGGTCGGCCACCGACTTGAAGGACTGGTAACCCAGCACGGAGCTTCGCGACGGATTGACCACGTACACGCGGCCCTGGAAACCGTGGCTGCGCATGCCCTCCAGCAGCTGGCGCGACCACAGGGTGTCCGGCGAGGCGCCAATCACGGCCACTACCTTGGGATTGAAGAACGCCTCGACGGTGGCGGCATCGTAATGGCCGGCGCGCGCGGCAGTCATGGAACCTACTTGAATCGAAAACACGCACGCCGACCGGGCACCCGCGGCGCCCGGTCGGCGCGCAATCGGTTACTACTGAAGCTTGAGTATGGCCTCGACCATGGCCCGCGCCTGGGCTTCGTCGAGCTGCGGGTGCGCGATCATCGGCGTCGGACCCCACACGCCGCCGCCGCCGTGGATGATCTTCTGCGTGAGCTTGTCGATCGCCTGCGGGTCATTGCGGTACAGCCCCGCCACCGCGCGCAGCGGCGGGCCGATGCGGGCGCCATTGACGTCGTGGCAGGAATAGCAGCCGTCCTTGATCAGCGTGTCCGGCAGGCCGGCCTGGGCGTACTGCACGATAGCGCTCTGCGGCGGCAGGCCGTCGGCCGCTGCGGCCTGCGAGGAGGGGGCCGGCACCGCGGGGGCAGCCGGCGCTACCGCCTGCGGCGGCGCTGTCGCCGGCGTCGATGGCGCGGCAGCACCGGCCGGCGCGCCGGCGCTGGCCGCCTGCTGGGCCTGCTCGCCGCCTCTGCCACAGGCGGCCATCGCCACGGCCGCGGTCGCTGCCGCCACCAGTCGCCATCCGCGCGTTACCTGTGCCACCGTGTTCTCCTCCCGAATGTTGCGGCCATGCCGGTCAGGCCGCCAGCAAGCGGCGCTCCATGGTTTCGGACAGCACCTCGATGTGATCGGCCGACAGACTCTCCGGCACATCGGGGTCCTTGAACAGCTCCACGCACACCGCCGCCTCCATGAACATGAGGCCGAGATACAGCAACGGTTTTTGCTCGGCCGGCAGTTGCTCGAGCGGCCAGCGCGCCAGATGCTCGGCCAACGCCTGCATGCGCGGCAGCAGCGCGCTGTATAAGTCGGTCAACTCGGCGATGCTGGAGGCCAGGCGCTTGCGCATACGGGCGTTTTCGGTCGCCAGCGCCCACGGCGCGAAGCGCTGCAGGTCCTTGAACTCGGTCGGCCAGGTCGTCTCGGTCATCGCTGTTTCCTCCTCCAACGGGCGCTCAACGCAGCGCCGGCATCACGTCGCGCGCGAACAGCTGCAGCGTGCGCGCCACCTGCCATTCGGCCTGCCCGCCGAAGTCGGCCATCACCGCCAGCTCCTGGAAGTCGTAATACGTCTCGCGGAAGCGGCCGATCCAGTCGATGAATTGTTTGGGCGTGCCGGCGAACGCGATGTCGTTTCGCAACACCGACTCGAAGGTGTAGTCCTTCATCTGGTTCAGAAAGCCGCCAGCGTAGAAGTGGAACCCGCCACCGCGCAGGCGCTCCTTGACGTCGTCGCCGTTGATCGACTCCTGCGGCACCACCAGGTTGGCGTAGCTGCGCATCATCGGCTGGC
>NZ_JAQVGQ010000068.1 GCF_028696615.1 Immundisolibacter sp.
GCGCGGCGCTGCAGCAGCCGATCGATCCGTATCTGGCGATTTTTCGCGGCCCGCTGGCGGCGCGGCATCTGTTCCGGCTGGCGGGCGGGCTCGACTCGCTGGTGCTGGGCGAGCCGCAAATCCTGGGACAGATGAAGGATGCCTACGCACTGGCGCGGCGCGTCGGCGGCGTCGGCAAGTGGCTGAGTCACGCCTACCAGCAGGCGTTCGCGGTGGCCAAGCGCATCCGCACCGACACCGCCATCGGCGCCAGCCCGGTGTCGGTGGCGTTCGCGGCGGTGAGTCTGGCGCGGCAGATTTTCGGTGACCTCAGCCGCCACTCGGCGCTGATCATCGGCGCCGGCGACACGGCGGAACTGACGCTGCGCCACCTGCACAGCCAGGGCGTGCGCAGCATCACCATCGCCAACCGCACGCTCGCCCGCGCCCAGCAGCTCGCCGCGCCGTATGGCGCGCAGGCGGTGCCGCTGGCCGCCGTGCCGGCGGTGCTCGAGCGCGCCGACATCGTGCTGTCGTCCACCAACAGCGAGCTGCCCATCCTCGGCAAGGGCACGGTCGAGAGCGCGCTCAAGGCGCGCCGGCGCCGGCCCATGTTTCTGGTCGACTTGGCGGTGCCGCGCGACATCGAGGCCGAGGTGGCGAATCTGCGCGACGTGTATCTGTACACGGTGGATGACCTGCGCGGGGTGGTACAGGAGGGTCTGCAGTCGCGTCAGGCGGCGCTCGCCGAGGCCGAGCGCATCGTGGACGCCCAGGTCGATGCCTTCGTCGAGTGGTGCAATGCCCAGCAGGCGGTGCCGCTGGTCAAGGCGCTGCGCGGCAATATGCTGCGCACGCGCGATCTGGAAACCGAGCGCGCGCTGGCGGACCTGGCCCGCGGCCAGCCGCCCGAGCAGGTGATCCGGCGCCTGGCGCATGACCTCACCAACAAGCTGGCACACGGCCCCACGGTGCAGATTCGCCGCGCCGGCGAGCGGGGCGATGCGGCCTTGCTGGAGGCCGTGCGCCGGTTGTTCGGCCTCGACGAGCACGCATGAAGCCATCCATAGAAACCCGCCTGCGCGCCGCCAGCGAGCGCCACGAGGAGCTGACCCACCTGCTGGCCGACCCGGCCCTGGCCGAGGATGGCCAGCGCTATGCTGCGCTCGCCCGCGAGCACGCGGAGCTCGCGCCCATCGCCGACGGCTACCGGCGGTATCTGCAGCTCGAAGCGGCGCTGGCCGAAACGCGCGCCCTGGCCGGCGGCGACGATGCCGAGCTGCGCCAGCTGGCGCAGGCGGAACTGCCGGCGCTCGAGCAGCAGCGCGACGCCAGCGAGGCCGAGCTGCAGCGCCTGCTGCTGCCGGCCGACCCGGACGACCGTCGCAACATTTATCTCGAAATCCGCGCCGGCACCGGCGGCGACGAGGCGGCGCTGTTCGCCGGCGACCTGCTGCGCATGTACCTGCGCTACGCGGAAGCGCAGGGCTGGCGCTGCGAAATCGTCAGCGCCAGCGAGGGCGAGCACGGCGGCTACAAGGAAGTGATCGTGCGCATCGAGGGCCGCGGCGTGTACGCGCGCCTGAAGTTCGAGTCCGGCGGCCACCGCGTGCAGCGCGTGCCGGTCACCGAGGCGCAGGGCCGCATCCACACGTCCGCCTGCACGGTGGCGGTGCTGCCCGAAGTGGACGAAGTCGACAGCATCCCCATCAACCCGGCCGAGCTGCGCGTGGACACGTACCGCGCCTCCGGCGCCGGCGGCCAGCACGTCAACAAGACCGATTCGGCCATCCGCATCACGCACCTGCCGACCGGCACCGTGGTGGAGTGCCAGGAAGAGCGCTCGCAGCACAAGAACCGCGCCCGCGCCATGGCGCTGCTGCAAGCGCGCCTGCTGGAGGCCGAGCGCAGCCGCCAGCAGGCGGCGCAGGCGGCCACGCGGCGCAGCCTGGTCGGCTCCGGCGACCGCTCCGAGCGCATCCGCACCTACAACTTCCCGCAGGGCCGCGTCACCGACCACCGCATCAACCTCACGCTGTACAAGCTCGAGCAGGTGATGGCCGGCGATCTCGACGCGCTGATCGAGCCGCTGCGGCGCGAATACGAGGCCGAGCAGTTGGCGAGCCTGGGTATCGCATGAGCGCGACCACCGCCATGACCCCGCCCACGGTGCAGGAGGCACTGGCCGAAGCCCGCCGGCGCTGCGCCGGCCAGGCACCGGTGGCCGACGACTGCGCGCACCTGCTGGCGCTGGCGCTCGGCGTGCCGCGCAGCTGGCTGCTGACGCACGGCACGCAGACGCTGCAGGCGGCGGCGATCCGGCGCTTCGAGGCGCTGCTGGCGCGGCGGCTCGCCGGCGAGCCGCTGGCCTATCTGCGCGGCTGGCAGGGCTTCTGGACGCTGGAGCTCGAGGTCACGCCGGACGTGCTGGTGCCGCGCCCGGAAACCGAACGGCTGGTGGAGCTCGCGCTGGCCCGCATGGGCGAGCGCGGCGCGCTGGTCGATCTGGGCACCGGCAGCGGCGCGATTGCGCTGGCGCTCAAGAGCGAGCGGCCGCAGTGGCGCATCACCGCCACCGACCGCAGCGCGGCGGCGCTGGCCGTGGCGGCGCGCAACGCGGCGCGGCTCGGGCTCGATGTCGAATGCCTGCCCGGCGACTGGTACGCGCCGCTCGCCGGGCGGCGCTTCGATGTCATCGTCAGCAACCCGCCGTACGTGGCGCCGGACGATCCGTGCCTGGCCGGCGACGGCCTGCGGCGTGAGCCGCGCGCGGCGCTGGCCGCCGCCGACGCGGGCCTCGCCGATCTCGCCAGCATCACCACCGGCGCCTTGGCTCACCTTGCGCCGGGCGGCTGGCTGCTGCTGGAGCACGGCGCCGATCAAGGCGAGGCGGTGCGCGCGCTGCTGACGGCGGCCGGCTTTTCGAACATACAGACGCACGCCGACCTTGCCGGCCACCCGCGCGTTACCCTCGGCCAAACACCATGCGCGAACTGAACGACGACGAACTGCACCGCTACGCCCGCCAGCTGGTGCTGCCGGAGGTGGATTTCGCCGGTCAGGCCCGGCTGATGGACGCGCGGGTGCTGATCGTGGGCCTGGGCGGCCTCGGCTCGCCGGCGGCGCTGTATCTGGCCGGTGCCGGCGTGGGACATCTCGCGGTGGCCGATCACGACCGGGTGGACGTGTCGAACCTGCACCGGCAGGTGCTGCACCGCACCTCAGACGTCGGCCGGCCGAAGGCGGAATCGGCCCGCGACGCGCTGCTGGCACTCAACCCGCTGGTCGAGGTCACGCCGGTCATGGCGCACATGGACGCCGCCGCGCTCGCCGCGCAGGTGGCGGCGGTGGACCTGGTGCTCGACTGCACCGACAACTTCGACACCCGCTTCGCCATCAACGCCGCCTGCGCGGCGGCGCGCAAGCCGCTGGTGTCGGGCGCCGCCATCCGCTTCGAGGGCCAGGTGTCGGTGTTTCGCCTGGACCGGCCGCACGCACCCTGCTACCGGTGTCTGTACCGCGAGGCCGGCAGCGAGGCCGAGCCCTGTGCGCGGGTCGGCGTGCTGGGGCCAGTGGTCGGCGTGATCGGCGCCGTGCAGGCGCTCGAGGCCCTCAAGGTATTGCTCGGCATCGAAACGGGTCTCGCCGGGCGGCTGTTGATGTTCGACGGCCGGCGCGGCGACTGGCGGGTGATCGGCCTCAAGCAGGACCCGGACTGCCCGGTGTGCCGGGCGCGGCGCGAGGCGTTCTGACCGGCGGTCGATCTTTTTCGACGGCCGCCACGGCCGCTCGTTTCAGGTCGCCCGAAACCGCGGCGGTCGCCGCTCACCGAACGCCGCCAGACCCTCGTCCACGTCCGGCCCGGCCATGGCCTCCTGCGCGAGACGCCGTTCGAGCGCCAGCGCGTCGGGCAGCGGCAGGTCGGCGCCCGTGCGGGCCAGGCGCTTCATGGCGGCCAGACCGGGTTTGCTGCGCGTGGCGAGTTGTTCACAGTAATCAATCGCATAGCTGCGCAGCTCGGCGTCCGGGACCACCTGCGCCACCAGCCCCCAGTCGCGCGCTTCGTTGGCCGCCAGCCAGCGGGCAGAGAACATCAGATCGAGCGCGCGCGTGAGCCCGACCCGCCGCGGCAGACGCTGGCTGCCGCCCCAACCGGGCACGAGCCCGTACTGCGCGTGCTGGTCGCCAAACCTGGCGCCCTCGGCGGCGAGGATCACGTCGCCGGCCAGCGCGAGTTCAAGCCCGCCGGCCAGGCACAGTCCCTGCACGGCCATCACCACCGGCAGCGGCGAGGCTTCGAGCCGGCACAGCACGCGGTGGCCCTGGGCGATGAATTCGCCAAAGCGCCCGGCGCCGCGCAGCGCCTGCACTTCGGCCAGATCGGCGCCGGTGCAAAAGTGCTTGCCCTGGGCCGCGATCAGCACCGCCCGGCAGGCGGGATCGGCCTCGGCGGCGTCGAGCGCGGCCTCGAGGGCGGCGTGCACGGCGCTCGAAAGACAGTTGAATTTTTCCGGCCGCGAAAGCTCGAGTACGGCGGTCGCGCCGTGGCGGGTGACCGCCAGCACCTCAGGCATACGGCACCGCCACGCGGCCGATCTTCTCGCGCGCGACGATCATTTTCTGAATTTGCGCCGTGCCGTCGCCGATCTGCAGGCCGAGCACGTCGCGCAGGCGCTGCTGGTGCGGCAGGTCGGTGCTGTAGCCGTAGTGGCCGTGGGTGATCAGGCACTGGTGGATGACGTCGAAGGCGAGCTTCGGCCCCCACCACTTGACCATGGCGGCCTCGGACGTGTGCGGCAGGCCCTGATCACGCAGCCACAGCGTCTTGTAACACAGCAGGCGACAGGCCTCGAGCAGCGTCTCGGACTCGGCCAGCGGCTCGGTCACGCCCTGGAACTTGGCGATCGGCCTGCCGAACGCCTCACGCTGGCTGACGTACGCCCAGGTCTCGTCGAGCGAGGCCCGCGCGGCGCCGAGGCACTGCAGGCCGATCAAGCCGCGGCTGTAGTCGAAGCCCGCCATCACCTGCGAGAAACCGCGGTTCTCGTCACCCAGCAGGCGGCTCGCCGGCACCTCGACATCGTCGAAGAACACCGACCCGCGGCCGACCGGCCGGGTGCCGAGATCGTCGTACGGCAGGCGCGTGATGCCGGGGCTGTCCATGTCGACCAAAAAGGCGCTGATGCCCTTGGCACGATCCTCCTGCGCGCCGGTGCGGGCGAACAGCACGATCTTGTGCATGTGCGCCGCGAACGAGGCCGACGCCTTCTCGCCGTTGAGCACGTACACGTCGCCGCGGCGCGTGGCGCGCAGCTTGAGGTTGGCGGCATCGGACCCGCCGCCGGGCTCGGTGAGCCCGAGACCCACCAGTGCCTCGCCGCGGCAGATCTGTCCCACCACCTCGCGCGCCAGCTCCGGCGAGGCGTGGCGCGCCACGATGGTCGCGCACAGCGAGCCCATCAGCTGCACGTAGGAGACGTTGAAGTCGCAGCGGGCGATTTCCTCCACGATCAGGCCGGCGGTGACGGCGTCCAGCCCGGCGCCGCCGAGTTCTTCCGGCATTTCGGGCGCGATGTAGCCGAGGCTGCCCATCTCGGCGATGAGGCCCGGCTCGAAGCCTTCCTGCTCGCGCCGCCGGTAGCCCGGCGCCAGGCGCTCGGCGCCGTAACGGGCCACCGCCTCGCGGACGGCGCGCTGCTCGTCGGTGAAGCCAAAGTCCATGTTCTCCTCGCGCCCGATCGGGCAGATGCGCGTTCTTGTGATGATGCAGGCGCAGGTCCGCCAAGCGCACCGCTGCCACGCGCCTGAAGCAGGCGCAGATTTATTCGACGGCCTCGCTCGGGGCACGATGCCCCGGCTGCATCAACGGCGTAAGCCGTTGCTGCATGGAGCGCCGCGCGGCGACGAGCCGAAAAACTCCATTACGGAATTTTTCGGCCGTTCTCTTACAGCAGCGCCAGGATGGTCTCGGCCTTGCTGGCCTCGAAGTTGCGGCCTTCCTCGACGCCGAGGTGCTTGATGATGCCGTTCTCGGCGATCAGCGCGTAGCGCTGCGAGCGCTTGCCCATGCCAAAACCGGTGCCGTCGAGCTCCAGGCCCATGGCGCGGGCGAAATCGCCGTTACCGTCGGCCAGCATCAGAATCTTGTCACCGACCTGCTGGTCCTTGGCCCAGGCGCCCATCACGAAGGCGTCGTTCACCGACACGCAGACGATCCGATCCACGCCCTTGGCCTTGAACTGGTCGGCCAGCTTCAGGTAACCGGGCAGGTGCTGGCCCGAGCACAGCGGCGTGAAGGCGCCCGGCACGGCGAACAGCACCACCTTCTTGCCGGCGAACACCTCATCGGTGGTGATCGGCTTCGGA
Organism: Immundisolibacter sp.; assembly: GCF_028696615.1. Taxonomy (GTDB): domain Bacteria; phylum Pseudomonadota; class Gammaproteobacteria; order Immundisolibacterales; family Immundisolibacteraceae; genus Immundisolibacter. Next base: position 6,346 of record NZ_JAQVGQ010000068.1, read on the forward strand.
CCGTCGGCGGTCATCTGCGTCAGGGTCACGGACGGAATCTTGTCGCCAACTTTGATGCTCATGGGAGCCTCCTGCAGTGGTGGGGGAAACGAAAGACCAGGCTCAGCGCGGGCCGAGCGTCATCACGGTAAGACGGGAAACGCAGCTGATTCTACCCGCCTCGTCTTCGATGCGAATGTCCCAGACTTGCGTCGTCTTGCCGATGTGCACGGGCCGCACGGTGGCGGTGACGTGGCCTTCGCTCACGCCGCGCAGGTGGTTGGCGTTCACCTCCAGGCCCACGTGCCGCAGACCCTCGTGACCGGCCAGTACGCCCGAGGCCACCGAGCCGACGGTCTCGGCCAGCACCACGTTGGCGCCGCCGTGCAGGATGCCGGCCGGCTGGCGGGTGTACTCGTTCACCGGCATGGTGGCTTTGAGGTAATCCGGCCCCACCTCGGTGAAGCGCACGCCAAGATGCCAGGCCATGCTGCCACCGATGCGCGGCGCGTTCAGTTGTTCCACGGTGAGTCCGGGACGCCAGATGCTCATGGGCGAGAAACCTTCCGGGGTTGCAGTGAAAAGCGGAACTGCGCCTCGCCGCGCTCGGGCGCGTGGCGGCGCTCGACGAACTCGACGCGGTCCGTACCCAGGCGCAGCACGCTCGAACAGCGCGTGCCGTAGTGCGGGGTGTCGATGAAGATGGCCGACAGCGCCCGCGCCGTCTGGGCGTCGACACCGTCCGCCGGCGCGGTGGCGTGCGTGCGCCGGTCGGCGAGCAGCGCCAGCAGATCGGCCGTCGACGGCGCGCCGGCGGCGCACAGGCGGCGCAGGGCGGCTTTGGCGATCTCGACTTTCGGCCAGGGCGTGTCCAGCAGGTGGTTCGACAGGCCATAGATGCCGGGTTCGAGCCGGCGCGCCGGGCCGCCGCGGTTGCTGTACCACCACAGCTGGTCACGGTCGCCGAGCAGCAGGTTGAAACCGCTGTAGTCGCCGGCGCGCGGCGCCAGCGCCGCAACGAACCGTCCCGGCCCGGCCGCGCCGAGCAGATAGTCGCGCGCCAGCTCGCCGCGCGAGCGTGGCGGCGGCGTCACGGTGCGCGGCTCGCGGTAATTGGTCACGGCGGCGAAGCGGCCCGCGCGCGTCACGCCGAGCCAGGTGCCGCCGGCCAGCAGGTCGCGCCCGGCCAGCAGCTGCGGCGCCTCGGCCCAGAACTGCGCCGGCGCGGCCGGGCGGGCGTACAGCTCGTCGCGGTTGCCGGCCAGCAGCAGCGGCGTGTCGGGCAGCAGCCGCCAGGCCAGCACCAGCAGGCACATGGCGCGCGCCTAAACGCGCACTGCCAGCGCCAGGCCATCGCATTCCGGACTGTGACCCGGCAGCAGGCACAGCAGGTTCACGCTGCAAAAGCGCGCATCGGCGAGCAGGGCGGCGTTGAACGGCTCCGCATCGGCAAAGCCGGTGTTGTCGGCCAGCAGCAGGCCGCCGGCGCGCAGCAGGCGCGCGCAATGGTCGAGCGCGAACCGGTAATCGGCCTTATCGATGTCGAGCAGGACCAGATCGAACGGCGCCGCGAGCCCTGGCAGCACCTCGCCGGCGCTACCGACCAGCACGTTGGTTTTCACGCCGCAGGTGGCAAGGTTCTGGCGCGCCGCCGCCGCCCGGCGCGGCTGGCGCTCCACGGCGATGATTTCACCCTCGCCGCCCATGCCGGCAGCCAGGTAGAGCGCCGAGTAGCCGTTGCCGGCACCCACGTCCAGCGCCCGGCGCACCGCGCCGAAACGCGCCAGCAGCGTCAGCAGATGGCCGAGCTGCGGCCCGATGGTGGGGATGCCGTCGGCCGCGGCGGCGATCGCCAGCTGCGTGAGCTCGGCGCGTTGCGGGCGGGTCTGGCGGCGGAAATAGCCTTGCAGGTCGGGGATCATCTGCGACACGGGGCTCTCCAGGAGGGTGACCGGGCGGCGGCATCGGTGGCGCGGGCGAATCGCCCGGTGATGATGCCCCCCGGCCGTGCGCCGGCTGCTGTGCCAGTCCGCCGGAAAGATGACTTGCCCGTCATGCCGCCGCCTGCGGGGCCCGCGCCGCCACCTCGGCGCGGGCAAACGCCAGCGCGGCCGGGAACAGCACGCCGAAATCCACGGCCAGGCCGGCGTCGGCGGCGCACAGCGCCGGGAACGCTTGGGCGAGCGGGTTGTTGCGCCGCGCCCGTCCGGCCAAGCGCGCCAGCACGTCGGCGATCACCGCCGGTTCGCGGTAGCCGACCAGCAAATCGCGATCGGCCATGAAATCGGCAAACCGCACCAAACCGGACGGCAGCACCGCCCGCTGCGCCTCGAGCTCTGCATACACCGCGCCAGCGAAGCGTGGCAGCGGCAGGTCGGCGTGATCCGCCCAGTGGCGCGCCAGCAGGTGGTCGTAATACACATCCAGCGCCACGCGCGCCCAGCGCCGCTGCCCGGCCGGCAAACGTGCCACGCTGCGCGCCGAGGCGACATGACGGTCGACGAAGCCGTCGATGCGCCGGTGCAGGCGGATGCCATCGCGCCAGGCTGGCGGCCAGTGCGCCGGCGGCGCGCCGCGCACGAAATCACCGAGCAGGTTGCCGATCAGCGAGCAGCCGGCCTGACGCGCCAGCAGGGCATGGGCGAGCACATTCACGGCGGTTTGCCTGCGCGGCGCCGGAGCAGCGCCGGCGATCGGCCGATTATGCCAGCCCGGCCCGGGCGGGCCGCGGCTCACTCGCTGGCGTCACGCAGTTGCGCCATACTGATCTCATTTTTTGCCTACGGAACTTGCGACGTGAACGGGACGTCATTCTCCCTGCGCAACATGCAGCGTGCCTGCCGCAGCTGCAGCCTGCACGAGCTGTGCCTGCCGCTGGGTGTCAGCGACACCGACATCGACCTGCTGGAGAAGATCGTCCACCGCTCGCGGCCGCTGCCGCGCGGCAAGTACCTGTTTCGCGAGGGCGATCCGTTCACGTCCATCTTCGTGGCCCGCTCCGGCGCGGTGAAGAGCTTCACCGTGGGCCAGGACGGCAGCGAGCAGATCATCGGCTTCCACCTGCCGGGCGAGCTGCTGGGCCTGGACGGCCTCACCGAGGGCGTGCACGCCGCCAGCGCCCGCACGCTCGAGACGGTCAGCGTGTGCGAGGTGCCGTTCGAGCGCCTGGAGGAAACCGCCCGCCAGATCCCGGCCCTGCAGCACCAGCTGCTGCGCCTGATGAGCCGCGAGATCACCAAGCGCGAGGAACAACTGCTGTCGCTCGGCAAACAGTCGCCGGAGCAGCGCCTGGCGGTGTTGCTGCTGAGCCTGTCGGTGCGCTTCTCGCAGCGCGGCTACTCGGCGACGCGCTTTCTGTTACCGATGGCGCGCATCGATATCGCCAATTTCCTGGGCCTGGCGCCGGAGACGGTCAGCCGCCTGCTGCGCCGCCTGCAGGACACCGGCGTGCTGGCCATCGACGGCCGCGCGGTCGAGATTCTCGACCTGCCGCAGCTGCGTGCCCTGGCCGGCGCCGAACCCGGCGAAGGAATCGACCACTGCGCCTGATCGTCCGGCGCCTTGACAGACATCAACGCCGCCCGCCCGCGCCACGCCATCCTGTCGGCCGATTCGGCATGACCGGCTGGAGCGCCCGCCATGGACTTTCCAAACAGGGGCCGGGGATTCTCGACCTTCGGTGCCTACCTCGATGACCGCCCCGGCGACGGCGTGCGTCGCCTCGACCGCAGCCTGTACACCGACCCCGAGCTGTTCGAGCGGGAACTCGAACGCATCTTCGAGGGCGGCTGGCTGTTTCTGGCACACGAGAGCCAGATTCCATACCCGGGCAACTTTCTGACCCTGACGCTGGGCCGCCAGCCGGTCATCGTCTGCCGCGACGAGCGCGGCCACGTCGCCGTCTACATCAACGCCTGCCCGCACCACGGCGCCACGCTGCTGCGCGAAAGCCAGGGCTCGGTGCCGGATTTCAGCTGCCCCTCGCACGGCTGGTGCTTCAACCTGGGCGGCGAGCTGGTGGCCATCCTCAAGGAACGCGACGGCGCCTACCCGCCGCAGTTCGACAAGCGCCAGCACGGCCTCACCCGCCCGGCGCGCGTGGACAGCTACCGCGGCTTCATCTTCGCCAGCCTGAACGCCGACGTGCCGTCGCTGGCCGATCACCTGGGGCCGGCGGCGCGCTGCATCGACCTGCTGGTCGACCAGAGCGAAGAGGGCCTCGAGCTGCTGCGCGGGCAGTCCACCTACACCTACCCCGGCAACTGGAAACTGCAGCTCGAAAGCGGCGTCGACGGCTACCACGTACACGCCACGCACGCCACCTACATCGCCACCGCCGACCGGCGCCGGGCGCGCGGCGCCGGCCGTGACGCCGTGCACGCCATGCAGCTCGGGCGCCTGGACCGGCAAAAGCACAGCGGCTATTTCGATCTCGGTCGCGGACACGTGATGCTGTGGGGCGACTGGCCGAACCCGCAAGACCGGCCCAATTTCAGGCGCTACGACGAGTACCGCGAGCGCCTCGGCGAAGCCGCCGCACGCTGGATGGTGGGCCGATTGCGCAACCTGCTGATCTATCCCAACCTGCTGCTGCTGGACCACATGTCGGCGCAACTGCGCGTGATCCGCCCGCTGGCGGTGGACCTGACCGAAGTCACCACGCACGCCATCGCGCCGCGCGACGAGGAGCCCGACGAGCGGGTGCGACGCATCCGCCAATACGAAGATTTTTTCAACGCCAGCGGCATGGCCACCGCCGATGACCTCGCCGAATTCGGCCAGCGTCAGCTCGGCAGCCAGGGCCGCGCGCAGCGCTGGAGCGACTACTCGCGTGGCCTGGCGCGCCCTGCCAGCGTCGAGCTGGCGCGCGAACTCGGCCTTCACATCGCCACCGGCGGCGCCAGCCTGGAAGACGAAACCGCCGCCATGGTGCTGCACCGCCGCTGGGTGGAGCTGATGCAGGGCAGCGGCTGAAGCGGTTGCCTGCCACTCGCCGGCGGTCGGCCCGATGACGGACAATGCGCCGCCGCGCAGCCCCTCCAAGCGAACGTTTGCATGCCCGAACTGACCGTCGTCGTGCCCACCTTCAACGAGGTCGGCAATCTCGCCGCCGTGCGCGCGCAACTCGAACAGGCGCTGGCCGGCATCGACTGGGAAGTGATCTTCGTCGACGACGACTCGCCCGACGGCACCGCCGAGCAGGCGCGCGCCATGGCGCAGGCTGACCGGCGCGTGCGCTGTGTGCAGCGCATCGGCCGGCGGGGTCTGGCCAGCGCCTGCATCGAGGGCATGCTGGCCTCGTCGGCGCCGTATCTGGCGGTCATGGACGGCGACCTGCAGCACGACCCGGCGCTGCTGCCGGCCATGCTGGAACGACTGCGCGGCGGCGGGCTCGACATCGTCATCGGCAGCCGCCACCTGGCCGGCGGCGGCGTGGGTGACTTCCCGG
>NZ_JAQVGQ010000300.1 GCF_028696615.1 Immundisolibacter sp.
CGCCGAGTACGGCGTGGACGAGGTCAGCATCGTCACCGTCACCTACCACTACGCCGACCGGGAACGGTCGTATGAACTTCTGGCGCGGGCGTTTGGTCTGACCGATTGAGGCCGATCGGCGGGAGGTAATGCCTGCGCTCGGCGCCGATCGCAGGAGTGCCGATCCATGCCGAACCCGCAAGACTTCGTCGTCAAGGATTGCGCCCTGGTGTCGCTGGCCACCGGGGTGCGCGCACAAAGCCTGCCGGGGCTGCGCGAAGGGCTGCTCGCAGTACCGGCCGACAGTGTCTACCACCACTTCTGGGGCGGCCTGCTGCGCGCCCGCTTCGACGATCCCGAGTTCAGCAACGACTTTGCCGTGTGGGTGCGCCACGCCCTGCACGACCTGCCGCTCGCCGAGCGCCTGGCGGTGATCGACCCGGCCGATTTCGTCGACGCCGAGGCGCTGCGCCAGGAGGTGCTGGAAGTGGTCGAGCAGCGCCTGGACGAGATCGAGGCGCCGGTCTGGGCGCCGCGCGACCGGCAGTTCCACTTCCTGCGCGGGCAGCTGGTGGTGTTCGACACCGGCCGGCGTGTCCACGATCCGCGCGAGCTGGTGGACCTGCTGCCGCAGCTTTCGCCGGGCAGCGTGTTCTATCACCTGATCGATGCCCGCCGGCGCGAGCCGGTGGGGCAGGACGACTTTCACGCCTGGCTGGTGGCACTCGAGGATGGGTACGAGGGTCTGATCGCGCGCCTGGCGCAGATCGATCCCTACTTCGTGTCGCTGCCCGAACTGCGCGCCCAGTACGCCGCCGTGATCGAAAGCCACTTCGCGGGGGTGCCGGCATGAACGCGCTGCTCGACGCCTACGCCGAGGTGGCCGGCGCCGACGCCGTGCAGCATCTGGTGCAACTGGCCGCGCCGCTGCGCGGCATGAAGGTGGTGCACGTCAACTCCACCCGCGCCGGCGGCGGGGTGGCCGAGATTTTGCACAAGCTGGTGCCGCTGATGCAGGCGCTGGAGCTGGACACGCGCTGGGAGGTGATCACCGGCGACGGGCCGTTCTACCAGTGCACCAAGGCCATGCACAACGCGCTTCAGGGCCAGCCGGCGCCGCTGTCGGATGCACTGCTGAAGGCCTACGAGGACGCCAATGCCCGCAATGCCGAGACGCTGGCGCCGGTGCTGCGCGAGGCCGACGTGGTGTTCATCCACGATCCCCAGCCGGCGGCGCTGATCCGCCACCTGCCGGACCGCCGCGGCAAGTGGGTGTGGCGCTGCCACATCGACGCCAGCCATCCGCAGCGCGGCGTGTGGCGCTACCTGCGCGGCCACGTGGTCGAGTACGACGCCAGCGTGTTCTCGCTGGCCGACTTCGCCCGACGCCTGCCGCATCCGGTGTACCTGATCCCGCCCAGCATCGACCCGCTGGCCGAGAAGAACAGCCCGCTGCCGGCCTGGCAGGTGCTGGAGACCTGCCGGCGCTTCGACATCGATCCCGACCGGCCGCTGATGCTGCAGGTGTCGCGCTTCGACCGCTTCAAGGATCCACTCGGCGTGATCGCCGCCTACCGCTTGGCGCGCAATTTCATCCCCGGCCTGCAGCTGGTGCTGGCCGGCGGCGGCGCCGACGACGATCCCGAGGGCGAGGCGGTGCTGGCCGAGGTGCGCGCCGCCGCCGAGGGCGATGCGGATCTGAAAGTGCTGCTGCTGCCGTCGGACGCCCACACCACCATCAACGCGCTGCAGCAGGCGGCGCCGCTGGTGTTGCAGAAGTCGCTGCGCGAGGGCTTCGGTTTGACGGTGACCGAGGCGATGTGGAAGGGTAAGCCGGTGATCGGCGGCGACACCGGCGGCATCCGCCTGCAGGTCGTCAACCATCACACCGGCTTTCTGGTGAGCACGCCCGAGGGCGCCGCGCTGCGCGTGCGTTACCTGCACCAGCACGCCGAGCTGCGCGAACAGATGGGCGCCAAGGCGCGCGAATTAGTGCGCCAGAACTTTCTGCTGACGCGCCAGGCGCGCGATTACCTGACGCTGATGACCGGCCTCATGCACCCTGGAGAAGAACGTATTGCGCTTGCCTGATTCCACCCTGCTGCACGATTTCTGGTCCGCCCTGGCGGTGGCGCCCACGGCCGCGCTGCTGCTCGATTACGACGGCACGCTGGCGCCGTTTCACATCGATCCCGCCGAGGCCCGGCCTTATCCCGGCGTCGAGGGCCTGCTCGAGCGCCTCGGCCGGCTGCCGGGCGACCGGCTGGTGATCGTCTCCGGGCGGGCGCTCGACGATCTGTGCCCGCTGCTGCGGCTCGACGTCCGGCCGGAGTTCTGGGGCTGTCATGGCCGCGAGCGGCGGCTGCCGGACGGCCGTCACAGTTTCACGCCGCTGCCCGAGGCCGCCCTGCAGGCGCTGGCCGAAGCCGAGGGCTGGACCGCCACGGTGACGGCGCTCGGCGGGCGCGTCGAGCGCAAGCCGGGCTCGCTGGCGTTTCACTGGCGCGGCCTGGCGCCGGGCCACCAGCGCGCGCTCGAGCGCGACCTCGAAACACGCTTCGCCGCGCTGGCCGAGGCCGGCGCGCTCGAGTGGCACCCCTTCGACGGCGGCATCGAGCTGCGCGCCCCCGGCTGCGACAAGGGCCTGGCGGTGCGCCAGGTGCTGGCCGAGCTGGGCGAGGGCGCCTGCGTGGCCTATCTGGGCGACGACCACACCGACGAGGACGCCTTCCGCGCGCTCGCCGGCCGCGGCCTGCGCGTGCTGCTGCGGCCCA